>JAGQJP010000379.1 GCA_020430585.1 Myxococcales bacterium
CTGGCGCATCCGCGAATACCGTGGGACGCTCCGCACACCTCGAGGCGAGCGGACGCGCCGAGCTTCACGGCGACTGGGCCGCGGTGGCTACAGCGGAGGAGGCGCTCGTCGCGCTCGCGGAGAGCCCGCAAGAACGCGTCCATCATCTGGTGAAGCTCGCCGCCGTGCAATCCAAGCAGCTCGCCGATCTCGACGCCGCCGTCGCGCTCTATCACGACGTCCTCGCCCTCGAGCCCGCGCATCCCCACGCTCTCGACGCCCTGGAAGAGCTTCACACCTATCGCGAGGAGTGGGTCGAGCTGATCGACATCCTCGAACGGCGCATCGCCGCCGCCAAGAGCGACGGGCGCCGCGTCCAGTGGCTTCTGACGATCGCTGAGCTCACCGAGCGGCTCGGCGACGTGGAGGGAGCGCTCGAGGTCTATCGGCGCGTTCTCGCGATCGATCCGAAGCATGCCCAGGCTCGAGACGCGGTCAAGCTGCTCGACGAGCTTCGCTGAGCGCGGTGAGGACACGACCGGGAGCGCGATGAGCGATCGCTCGACAACAGACGGGGCACGGCTGACACGACACGCTCTGCGGGATGCGACGGCGATCGCGCGGCCGACGCCGATCGGCGCGGGAGTCACCGTCGAGCACATCGTCTGCTACGGCACGTTGATGCGCGGCGAATCCCACCACGCGCTCCTCACGGCGGGTGACGTCCTCGACGACCCGATCGCGATCGCGATCGAGGGGACCCTCTGGAGCTTCGGCGCCTACCCGGCGCTCTCGATCGACGGCGCCACAGGGGTGATGGTCTACGGCGAGTGCTACCACATCCCCTCTCTCGACGAGCGCCTGGCGCACCTGGACGCCTACGAAGGCTATGATCCGGCGCACCCCGAGTCGAGCGAGTATCGGCGGATCGGTCTCGCGTTGCAGGCCAACCCCGAGGAGACGCTTCACGCCTGGTGCTACGTCGTCGACGAGGGCTACGCGCGTCGCGCGGCTCTTCATCGGATCGCCAGCGGCTCCTGGCGCGATCGCGAGGGCTGACGCGGCCTCTCCGACGACGACGATCGAAGGCTCCGATCGAGCCGCTTGTCCCCAGAGCCACGCTCTGCGATACTATTTGCAACCATCCAGGAGGGTCCGATGATCACCATCATTCGTTCGTGCGCTCTCATCTTCTCGTCGCTCGTCGTGCTCACTCTGCTTTCGTGCAGCAGCAGCCCGGCCCGCGTCGGAATCGAAGGAACGCTCGTCGGTGGGCCTTGCACCACGACCGCCGACTGCTCGCAACGCTGTCTCACCGGCGGAGACTACCCCGAGGGGATGTGCACCGTCTCCTGCACGACCGACGCCGATTGCCCCGGCGGCTCGAACTGCATCGAGAAGGACGACGGTGTCTGCCTCCAGACCTGCAACCTGCCCTCGGATTGCCGCGGCGGCTACAACTGCAAAGGCAAGAAGAACAAGGCCTCGGGCGGCGAATCCCTCGTCTGTACGAAAGATTGAGCGATCGATGAGCGATAGCGGACCGGCGGGCGGCACCCCGCCGCCAGCGAGCGTACCGGCCAAGCCGGCGAGCCCCTTTTCGCCCCACTACAAACCAACGGGAGACCACGCTGCGCCACTTTTGGGCTTCTTCGGCTCACTGCTCTTGCACTTCCGCCGCGCCTTCTCGTTGAAGCTGCGCAGCTACCGACTCCTCGACAGCGAGACGTCCGCCCTCGACGCTCTCGATCCGCCGGTCAAGAGCGCCGAGTATCGCGGTCTGCTGCTCTGGCGCAAGTCGCTAATCTACGTCTGTGGCGTGCTGATCGTCCCGACCCTGCTGCTCGGATCGTTGAAGTTCCTGCACAGCTTCGCCAAGACGGGCGAGCAGATCGACCGCGCAAAAAAGGCCGGGGTCTTCGGGGCGCGGGTCGTCGACGCATTCGAGGCTGTGCAGGGCTATCAGGCCTTCGGCTTCATCCTCTACTTCATCACCGGAGCGATCTTCGCGATCTGCGTCTGGATCGCGTATCGCCGCTGGACCGGCTGGCAACGAAGTCGTCAGGTGCTCTTTTGGGCCTGGCTCGCCTACTTCCTGACGCCCTTCGCGATGGCGTTGATCCCCGTGCGCCTGCTGCTCGAGGATGCGGGCGTGGCCAAACCGATGATCGCGGCGGTCGGGCTCGGCTTCGGCTTGAACGCCTTCGTCCAACTCGGCCCCAAGGCGCTCTCGTTGATGCCCGGCGTCTTGCGCGCGAGCATTACGACCAAGGTCCTTTTTCCCGGAGCCTCGGCGCCGGGGTGGCTCGTCACGCTGGCGGCACCGCTCTACGCGCTGATGTTCTTCGTGATCCTCGCCGTGCCGCACCAGATCGCCGGGAACTTCCCCCTCTTTCTCGCGATCTGCGGCTTCGTCGGGGCGCCGCTCTGGCTCTGGAAGTCGGGCTATCGCCTCGCCCGCCCGATGGCCGAAGAGGAGGCGATGCGCGAAGTGATGCGCGCGCGCGTCGTCTACATGGTGCTCAACGTCGTCGGGCTGGCGTTTTTCGTCGGCGCCTTCTCCGAGATGCTCGAGCGCCTCTCCCTCAACGGCTGGGACATCCTCCACCTGCTGCTGAACTTCATGACGACGCTCTTGATCCTGAGCGTGATCGTCACCGACCTGTTGATCCGTTCGGTGGCGGTGAACAAACAGATGTCCCTCGACGCCGAGGCGACCGAGCCGCTGCAGGCCTTCGAGCTCGCGCTCTGGGACTTCGTCGACGAGCAGAAGCACGACGCACAGCGAGACGCCGCACGGGCACCCGCCGAGACCACCGACGCACCGAAGAAGCGCTCACCCTTCGGTTGAAGCGAGTGGTGAGGCGTCGTCCAGCTCGAAGCCGAACTCCGTCGTCTGGTTGAGATCGTGGAGCTCCCGCGTTCCGAATCGACGAAACCCAAGCCCTTCGTAGAGACGGTGAGCGTCGTGAAAGCGCGTATCGCTCCAGAGCACGATTCGGCGCCGCTCTTTTGCGACGACGTACCGCGCGACGAAGCGGACCAGAGCTGACCCCCACCCCCGGCGGCGGCGCTCGGGATGGACATACAATGTCTTCAGCTCGGCGTGATCGGGGTAGAGCGCGACGGCACAGGTCGCCTCGATCGCCTCGTGGCGCTCGACGACCCAGAAATCCCCGCCCTTGGCTCGAACGTCTGCGCCCGGGACGATCAGGTGCGAGTCGACGCCCTCGAGATCGAGCACGCAGTCGTACTCGGCGTAGATCGAGGCGATCAGACGGCGAACCGCCTCGGTGTCTGAGGGCTCGACCGGGCGGAGCATTGAATTCGGATCGATCATTGGCGTAGTATAGCGAGGCGTGTCCGAGTCGGGCAAGCTCCGACCGATCGATGGGAGAGGCGACGCCGCGCGTGGAGCCCAAAACGACGAACGAGATCCTC
>JAGQJP010000380.1 GCA_020430585.1 Myxococcales bacterium
GTCGGTGCCCTTGAGGAGGATTTTGCCGAGGCGCCCCTCGTCGACCTCGAGCAGCAAGAAATCGACCGCCGGGCACTGAAACCGGGCGCGAGCCAGCGTGTATCCGAGCCGACGGTAGTAGCGCACGACGCGACGTACCGCCCGCGGCCCGGCCTTGGCGCAACTCCCGGTCAGCGCCTCGTGGATCGCGAGCTGCACGGTTGCGCGCGGAATCACGTTTGTTCCACGGAGCTGTAGCTTGAGCTCGGCCCCCACCGCGCTGCGCGGCGCGATGATGCAGAGACAGAGCCAAACGAGCCCTCCCAGGAGCTCCGATCGGAGCCCGAGGGACGGCCTGCTTCCTTCGTCGCGCGATGAGCCCAATTGTCTGGGAACGCGGTCTACACGGGGCGGAATCACGCTTCTCATTTTACCAAAAACCGAGTATCATTGCCGCGCTTTACCGTCGCAAAGCCAAAAAAACGGAAATGAGGTACGCCGATGACATCGAACACAGTACATCAGATGGTGTGGGAACGCATCGACCAATACGGCGACAAACCCCTCTTGCGCTACAAAGACGGGGCGACGTGGCGCACCATCACCTGGACGGAGTTCGGACATCGCGTGCGACGCGCCGGTTTGGGGCTCTGCAGCCTCGGCGTCGAGCCCAAGGATCGCGTCGCGATCCTGAGCGAGAACCGCCCCGAGTGGGCGATCGCCGACATCGCGACGCTCTCGATCGGTTGCGCGGACGCGCCGATCTACGCCACCAACACGCCCGACCAGGTGGCCTACGTAATCCAGGACTCGGGCTCCAAGGTCGTCTTCGTCTCCGACCACGGCCAGCTCGACAAGGTGTTGCAGGTGCTCGACCGCTGCGAGAGCCTGACCCACGTCGTGAGCTTCGTTGCGCTGCCGAGCGGCCGCGACCTGCCAGACCATGTAATCACCCTCGAGGCGCTCTACGAGCTCGGCGACAACTACGACGATCCGAGTGAGCTCGAGCGACGACAGGGGCTCGTAACCGAGGACGACCTGTTGACGTTGATCTACACCTCGGGCACGACGGGCGAGCCCAAGGGCGTGATGTTGACACACGGCAACATCATGTCGAACCTGCGCATGATCGACGCGGTCACCGACATCCGCGAGACCGACGAGGCGCTGAGCTTCTTGCCGCTCTCTCACTCGTTCGAACGCACCGCGGGCTACTACATCGTCCTTTACAAGGGCGGCCTGATCAACTACGCCGAGAGCATTCCGAAGCTCGTCGAGAACATCGCCGAGGTGCGCCCGACCTTGATGTGCTCGGTGCCGCGGATCTTCGAGAAGGTCTACACCAAGTTCATGGTCCAGGTCGAAGAGGCGCAGGGCCTCAAGAAGACGATCATGGACTGGGCGCTGAAGGTCGGGACGCAGGTCTCGGGCCACCGCGAGCGCAAAGAGCCCGTACCCTACCTCCTCGAGCTGCAGTACACGCTGGCACACAAGCTGGTCTTCTCGAAGCTGTCGGACAAGCTCGGCGGGCGGATCCGCTTCTTCGTCTCGGGCGGTGCGCCGCTGTCGGGCAAGATCGCCCGCTTCTTCCACGCCGCAGGGATGACGATCCTCGAGGGCTACGGCCTGACCGAGACCGCTCCCGTGCTGACCGTCAACCGCCTCGGCGACTACAAGTTCGGCAGCGTCGGCAAGCCCGTTCCAGGCGTGACGATCAAGCTCGCCGAGGAGGATGGCGAGATCCTCGCCAAGGGCGCCAACATCATGAAGGGCTACTACGGCAAGCCCGAGGAGACGCGCGAGGTGCTCAGCGAGGACGGCTGGTTCTCGACGGGGGACATCGGGGAGTTCGACGAGAACGGCTTTTTGACGATCACCGACCGCAAGAAGGATCTGATCAAGACCGCGGGTGGCAAGTACATCGCCCCGCAGAAGATCGAAAATGCCCTCAAGCTCGAGCGACTGATCGAGCAGGTCAACGTGATCGGCGACCAGCGCCCCTACTGCATCGCGATGCTCGTCCCGGACTACGTCGAGCTCGAGGCCTGGTGCGAGTCGCGCGGCATCTCGAGCAAGAATCGCGACGAGTTGGTGAAGAACCCGACCGTGGTCTCGGAATTCCAGGCCTCCGTCGATCGGGTCAACAGCAAGCTCGCGCGCTACGAGACAATCAAGCGCTTCCTGATCGTCGCCGAGCCCTTCAGCCAAGAAAACGACCAGTTGACGCCGAAGATGAGCGTGCGTCGCAAGGTCGTCAACAAGGTCTACGCCGACCAGATCGACGCCCTCTACGCCCAGCCGAGCTCCGAATGAGCACCCGCGGCCGGCGATTTACACATCCGGCCAGGCTTGCTATAGTCGGATGGTTCAACTGAGAGACCGACCATGCCGAGCCCCGTCGCCTGTAAATCCTGCGGCACCGTGAATCCAGAGGACGCGTTCTTCTGCACCCACTGCGGCACGCAGCTGGGCCCCGTGCGCAACTGCCCGCGCTGCGACAGCGCGTTGGCCAGTGGCGCGAAGTTCTGCCACCGCTGCGGGTTCCAGCTCGGCGTTCCGCGCAGCGAACGCAAGACGCTGATCATGCGCGAGCCGACAACCCGTCCCGAGGCGACACTCGATGATCTGCTCGTGACCTGTACCGTGATGCAGATTGGCTTGATCGTCGAACATGCCTCGAACGGCGGCGCCGACGCCGCGGCGGTGACCCAAGAGGCCGCCGCCTGGGTCGAGAGCCGACTGACCCGCACCGGCGCAATCGTCGCGCGGACGGGGCCGAATCTACTGCTCGCCGTCTATCGCTCGGCGGCGACGGACAAGGACGTGCCGATGTACTCGGTGCGCACGGCGCTGGCGTTGCAAAACGACGCCGAGATCCACAACGACCAGCAACAAGAGCGCCTCGGCGCTCGCTTCTCGCTCAAGCTCGGCTTGAACACGGGCGCCCTCCCCGTTCCGCCGGATCGTCAGCTCGACCACGAGGTGATCCGCCTCGCCGGGCGCGCCCAGGCCAGCTGCACACCCGGCGCCGTCTTCATCCCCTATCCGACCTTCGACCGGGTCCCCGGCCTGTTCTGGTACCGCAACGCCGAGCCGATCGCGATGGAGGGCCAGCTCGCGCCGATCCCGATCTACGAAATCCTCGGCGAGCGCGAGAGCGTGACCCACGTCGATTCGATGGGAATCGAGGGCGTCGACACGCCGATGGTTGGGCGTCAGGCCGAGCTGCAGACGCTTCGCGAGGCGTATCAGCGGGTCGCCCGCGAGCGCCGCCCCGAGATTGTCTCGGTGATCGGCGACACGGGGATCGGCAAGAGTCGACTCAACTTCGAATTTCTGAAGTATCTCGAGTCGTTGACCGAGATCATCTCCTACGACTTCGGCGGCTGTCCACCCGATACGCCTGCGGCGCCCTACCGCGTCTGGCGCGAGCTCTTGACCCGACGGGCGCGGATTTTCCTCAACGATTCGGCGGGCGTCGCCCGCGAGAAGCTGATCGAGATGGTCGCCTCGGAGTACCGCGACGACGTGCCCCCGCTGCTCGAGGCCTCGCGCGACATGTACTCTCCCCTGCGCTCGCCGTCGGACGACGAGATCGAACGTATCGCCGCTGGAGCGGGCCACCTGCTCGAGCTGCGCTTCAAGCAGGGCGCGCCCGAAGGCACGCCGCCGGAGCTCGAGATCCGCGAGACCTACCACGCGATCCAGACCTATTTCGAGCTCAAGGCCGAGCGTCGGCCCGCGGTGATCGTCCTCGAGGACATGCAGTGGGCGGACCCGGCGTCGATCGATCTGTTGCAGACGCTATTCGGCAACCTGCCGGACCTGCCGATCCTCGTTGTCACGTTGATGAGCGGCGAGTTCCTCGAGGCGTACCCCGAGTGGGGCGACA
>JAGQJP010000381.1 GCA_020430585.1 Myxococcales bacterium
CGCCGAAGGTACAGGTCGCCGCGAAACCCGAAAAGACGCCGCGCGGCTTCATCGCGTTCATCGCGCTGTTGGCGCTGCTCCTGGCCGCTGTGACCTGGGTCGGACCGATGTTGGCGGCGGCGGACAAACCGCTGGACGCGAACAAGAAACCGATCGCCGAGGCGGTGAAGAGCGGCCTCAAGTCGAATTGGCCCGTGCCGGTCTATGGTGACGTCTTCGAGAACATCACCGACTGGAACGAAGGGCAGCTGCCCCTGGTCGTGTTCATCGGCGCGATGCTTCTCTTCGGTTTGCTGCCGATGCCGTACATGCTTCGCGCCCTCGTCATCGGTGGAGCTGGCGCCGCGATGTTCGTTCTCGCGGCGAAGCAGGGGGTGGATACCAAGACGATCCCCTTGGCGCTCCTCGACGACAAGGTGTACGGCCTCCCGTCCGGTGCGATTCTGCTGGGCACGTTGTTGATGCCGATCGCGCTGTTCATGCGGGGCCACTATCGCGATTCGACGCTCGCGCGGATACTGGTCGCCCTCGGGCTCTTGGTGACCGCTTTCGTATACGGCGGCATTCAGCTGATCGACACCGCCCACTTCAAGAACGTCGTCCTGTTGCAACAGATCGACGGTATCACGAAGGGCAAATTTCTCGCGGACAAGCTGCAGGCGGTGATGCTCACCCTTCCCCTGGTCTTCTCGGTGCTCGGCGTGCTCGCCTTCATGGACAAGACGAAATCAGGCCTCTGTGGCCTCTGGGGCTTCCTCTGGGTCGTCAGCGTCTTCGGCTCGCCTCTGGTCTACACGATCTTCTCGACCCGCAGCGCCGACTGGAAGAGCGTCGGGGCGGTCGCCGGGGTGGGCTTCGGCGCTTGGCTCTTGGCGATCGGCTTGACGATGACGATCGGTCTCGGCCACTTCTTGGGCGAGATCGGCAAGAAGGTCTCGAAGCCCGACTGACCGTCCGCCGATTCTGCCAGCCCCGAACGGACACGCCTCGAGCGAATTCTCCCGAACGCACCTAGCGCGTGCTGATCAGGTACATGTAGACGTAAACGTAGGGTACGGCAAAGAGCACGCCGTCGATACGGTCGAGGAGCCCGCCGTGGCCGGGCAACAACGTACCCGAGTCCTTGGCGCCGAATGCCCGCTTGAGCATGGATTCGCAGAGGTCGCCGAGCTGCTCGAGAATGCCCGCTGGAAGGGCGACGAGCACGCAGTCGAGGTAGCTCAGGCGATGGAACACGAGAACTTTGAAGAGAATCGAGCCGATGACGCCGGCGACCAGACCGCCAAGCGAGCCTTCGATGGTCTTCTTGGGGCTGATCAGCTCGTAGAGCTTGTGTTTGCCGAACGCTCGACCGGCGAAGTACGCCCCCGTGTCACCGAACCAGACGACGATGAAGACGAGCAATACCCAGAAGCGGCCATCGCCCGACGAGGTCTTCAACGGGACGAAGAAGCTCAACAGGTAGGAGACGTAGAGCACACCTCCGACGGTCAGGCCCCAACGGCGCACGGACTCGGGGATCGGCTCAGGTTGGGCGAGGAAGCCGAGGAAGAGAACCATTGGCGCGGCGGCTGCCACGAACGGCACGTAGCTCGGAGCGAAATACGCGGCACCGACAAAAAAAGCACCGAGTGCATGCGCGATCTGTCGCTGCACCCGGTTTTCTTTTCCCAACGAAATGGTGAGGAACTCGTCGAGAGCGAGAGCCTGCGCGACGAGGATCAAGAGCGCGAAACCCCAGTTCGGGCCCGAAACGACAAGCCACACGAGCAGCGGCGCTAACACCACTGCCGTCAGAACACGGTGCAACAACATCCGAACGGTCCGCTTGTGGGGATCACGTGCGGCGCAGGCCGCAAGCGAATCTCGAGAGCACCTTCAGGCGCGAGTCAACGATCTACTGGTTTTGACAGTAGCCCGCTTTCCACTTTTCGCCCATTTTCTTTTCCGGCACCCAGGTGCGGCCCGGATGGCAAGTCCCGTTGTATGGCTGGTGCGCGCCGGAACAACCGGTCGTCGTAGCCGCCGTCAACCCCAGAGCACCCAAAGCGATCAACCCCGCCACTATAATCGAACCCAGCTTTTTCATGGTGAATCCTCCCTACTCGGTTCAAAAGTACACCGGGAGTATAACAGGGGTGATCACCCAGGGCAACAGTTTACTAACGGCCGACAAAAACCGGCGATTTTCGCCGCTCTACGGCGTTGGTTTGATTCTTGTCAACGATCTGGGCATGTGCTACACTCCTCGTTGTTTCACTTTCAAAAATAATAACTTAAAGTGATTTCGATGAGTGGTCAATCGCCCCGGAACGAGGACCAGATCGAGACCCATCACGGCCACCCGACGCCGTCTGCGCCCGACTTCAAGGTCGAGTTCGATTCGGTGGCGTTCCTCGAAGCGCTGTTCAATCTGCAGCGCGACGAGAAGACGTTCAAGGTCCCCGGGTTCTCGCTGCTCCACCAGCTGCTGCTCTTTTCCCGCGGTTCGACCGCCGATCTCGAGGTTCCCTTCGCCGATTTGACGGGGACGCCGCTCGAGCTCTTCATCCTCACGGAAATCCTACATCACGCCCAGTTCCAGAACGACAAGGCGTTCTTGCGACGGCTGATGATCGCCCTCGAGGAGCTCCCGCCCGAGCGCCAAGAGGAGAACCTCGTCGGCGAGCTGCTCTATCAGATCGGTTTGATCGGCTTGTTGGTCCTCGACGACGTCGACTTCGCCGAAGAGTGCTTCAAGAAGGTCGTGCAGTTCGACGATTTCCAGATGCTCGGCCTCTACTTTCTGCGCCAGATCTACGCCTCGCAGGCCGAATGGGAGCGACTCGCCTCGTTCTATCAAGAGTGGTCGGCGAAGATCGACGGCTCCTACAAGGATACGTTGCTATTGATGTCCGCCTGGCTCCACCTGACGCGGATCCCGAACATCAACAAGGTCGGCCAGGTGATGCTCCAGTTCGACGCCTCCGAGGATCTGCTCGTCCTCGAGACGAAGATGGAGCTCTATCGTCAGACCGAAGATTGGCAGGCGCTGCACAGCGCGCTCTCGGCCCGCCTGTTGACGGCCAAGGACCGCGCCGAGAAGGCGGCGCTGCTGATCGAGCTGGCGGAGATCGAGCACGGCACATTCCTCCAGGAGGATCGCGCGCTGTTCCACTATCGCGAGGCGCTCGACTCGCCGATCGATGGCTTCCTCGTGCATCGCCTCAAGCGCATCGTTAGCTCACAGAACATCGAGCCGATCATCTCGATCGCCCAGGCCTCGTTCTTCCACCTGACGGACACGCCAAGCAAGGCGACGCACCTGATCTACCTCGCCGAGAGGATCGCGGGCCATCCCGACATCCTCGACATCCGCAAATCGCTCTACCGCGCCGCCCTCGAGCTACAACCGAAGAACGCGTTCGCCGCCAACCGCTACGAGGAGCTGCTGTTCCTCAATCACGACTGGAAGGAGCTGATTCAGCACATCAAACGCAAGTTCGAAGCGCTCGCCGACGAGGAGGGCTGGACCTGGCAGCTGCGCATCCTGGGAGACCTGATGCCGCTGGTGCAGGTCGACAGCTACGGCGAGAAGCTCCCGACGGCGTTCTCGGACCTCTTCGACCCCTATTGGCTGCTCAAACGCAAGCAGCGCTGGGCGCGCCATGGCAAACGCTGGAACGTGCTGGCGGATCTCCTCGATGAGGAGATCGAGATGCTCAGCGCCGAGGAAGGCGCGCCCGCGAGTTTTCTACGTCACGCAAAGATTTTGCGCGCCTACGTGCTCTTCCGCCATCTCGGCAACCTCGACGACGCCCAGACTCTGCTGTTGCGGCTCCTCGAGCAGGACAGCGCGAACATCCAGGTGATCGCTGGGTTGATGGAGATCCAGGTCCGGCGCGAAGACCTCGACGCCCTGCCCGACACGCTTCTCTCCGCGGTGAGCGAGCTGCCCAATGGCTCAGAGAAGGGCCTGCTTCACGCGCTGGTCGGCCTCTTGATGCAGCACCGCCTGGGAGACGTCGAATCGGCGCTGGTCTGCTACGAGAAGGCGATCGATTGCGGCCATCAAGACCTCGACCTGCTGCGCTCGATGAAGTCGATCTACTCCGAGAAGCACAGCTGGGAGAAGGTCGTGGACGTCCTCGATCGGATGATGGAGGTGCACGATCAAAAACGTGAGCGCGCCAAGCTCGCCTTCGAGAAGGGCGAGATCCTGCGCTTTCGCTTGCAGCGCGACGATTACGTCGTGGCGTACGCCCACGCCGTCTCGTACGACCCGAAGAGCTTGAAGTACGTCACCGCGCTGGGCAAG
>JAGQJP010000382.1 GCA_020430585.1 Myxococcales bacterium
CGCTCGCCGCGCGACGTGAGACGTCGAGGCGGTCGCTGTCGCCCTGCCACTCGGCGAGCGGTTGCGCGACGAGCAAGGCGAGGTCGGCGCCACTCCGCGCGAGCACCTCGCCTACCGCGTTGGCACTGTGGTACCAGGAGGCCGAGAGGCGCTCGTTGGAGATCGGCAGGCGGCTGCTCTGGGTCGCCGCCGACGCTTCGAGATCGACGAAGAGCTCGTCGATGCTCATTGTGCCGCTCGACAACAGATCATTTCGCATCACCGAGAGCACGAAGTTGGTTGTGTCGGCGGCTGCCTCTCGAATATGAAGTAGCCATGTCAAGCGCGTCAGCACATCGATGGCGGAATCGTCCGCGCCGATCCGAGGCTCGAGGGGCTCTTGCCGTGCGATCGCCTGTAGCGCTCGGCCGACGGCGGAGCCGTCCAGCTCGAGTCGCCGTTGCAGATCGAGAACTTGTCGCTTGATGTCACGGGTCACGTCGCCGATTGTTTTCACCGTCCACTCTCCTTCGGGTTCGGGCGTCATCGCTTCCGTGGGTCCACCTACGCAAAACGCGGGCCAAGCTGGACCAATCGCGTAACCGGCTGAATCTTGGTCAGCGGCGCTCACCTCGCCCTCGGCTGAACGCGGGATCAGATGACTCGTTGCGCGAAGATTGGGCGTGACATCGCGGTTCGATGTCCCGATCGCGGCGGGATGTCACATCAGCCGGTTCGGTTCACTTCGAGAGGGCTTTGCGGCACCAGTTTCGCTCGGTGTCGTCCTTGGCGCGAGCGAGACAGCGCTCGATGTCGGCGGCGGCTTTCTTGGGATGGCCTGCGCGCGCCTCGATCTGGGCGCGGACGAGATAGAACGCATAGACCGTCGGAAGCAGGGTGACCGCGCGTTGGATCTGGACCATCGCGGCGGCGAGCTTGCCCGAGGAGAGCAGGGCGCGGGCTACCGAGCGGTGGGCCCAGGCGAGCCCGCTGCGGAAGCGCTTCTCTTTGAGCAGGTCGCAGGCGCCGACGAGCTTGGCCGTCGCGGCGTCGACGACGAAGTAGTCACCGGGCAACAGATGCCCACTGACGGTCAACCGCTTTCCTTCGTATCGCTTGGCGTCGAACGGCGCGCCCTGGCGGCTCGTGCGCATCGGTGTCATGCGGTGACCTCGCACGGAGATCAGCAATCCATCGACGACGCAGCCGTCGAAACGCCAGCGGATCGGTTTGCTCGCCGCGGCGTCGACCCCGACGAGCAGCGTGGCGACGGCGGCGATGATCGGCATCCATCGGATCATCATCGCCGATTGTATCACAGCCGCCGCCGAGCCCCCCGAGGAAATTTGGTTGACAGGGGACGCGAGCCGGTGTTGATGAGCGGATCGGTGCTCGGGATTCGGAGGTGGATGATGCGGTGCAGCTCGAGAACGGTTTCTGGATTTCTCACGTTGTCGCTGGTTTGCCTTCTCGGGTCCGCCTGTTCGGGGGAGCGCGCTTTCCTCTCGTCGCGGCGCGCGGGCGTCGCGCAAGCTCCCCGGCTGTCCAAGGCCGATGGGCTGGATCTGGCGGACCGTGACTGTCGCGTCGTCTTGCGCTCTATCGAGCGTCGCGTCACGGACGCTGGCTACCAGACGCGCTGTGTCGATGGTGTCTGCTCCTTCGTCTGGTGGGGCGCGATCGATCTCGCCGCGGATCTCGAGGATGTGGCGGACGTTCAGCTGCTCTACCGTCTTCGCGGACAAGAGCGCTGGTGGCAGGTGTCCGCCACGCGCTCCACGGACCCGTCTCCAGGCTTTGTGCGCTACGAGGTCGAGCTGAGCGAGAATCTCTTTGGTCCGACCGACGACCCCACCCACGAGATCGACGTCGTCGCGCTGGTGACTCTCGCCAACGGTCAGCGCCTCTTCGACCACAATCGATTTCCCGGCGACTTCGAGAACCTGACGCTGCAGCTGGCGAACGGCTTTGCCGCGAACGACGGACAAACCTGCCGAGTCGACGTGGGACGCCTCGAGTTCCTCGAGAGCTGGCACCACCATTCGACGGGGCTCTTGCGCCAGGGTGGCTATCTGCACCTGAGCTACGACATCGATCGCCTTCCCGATTGCCGCGGAACACACAACGGCCATCCGGCGTGGGATATCGTCGCTCACCTGCGATTTCTGCCAGGCGGCGAGGAGCGGAGCGGCAGTGTGCGCGAGCTGGTCTCGGTCAACGGCGTACCGACGAATCAAGCGACGGATCGGCCCTTCGTCACGCGAATTCCCGACGACGCGAGCGCCGTCGAGATCTGGTTCGAAAACTATACGGGCGCTGGCTCGAGCTGCGTCAGCTGGGATTCGAACCTTGGCGCCAACTATCGCTTCGAGATCCTTCCGCCCGCAGGCGACTCGCGTTGCCTCAACGTCGAGAAGGACCGCGGCATCAACGCCGAAGACCCGCGGATGGTGCAGATGGCCCCCTATTGTTTGAGCTACCCCATCGACGCACAGGTCGCCGCGACCCACTGCGAGCTGCGACTCGAGGGCTTCGGCGACGGACGAATCGGCCATTACGGGATCCCCTTTGGCTGGTTCGTCGCCTACCTGCGGGTCGGCCCGCAAGAGGGCGAGCTCTTGAACGTCGGGATCTACACGCGCTTTCTCGATCGCGCCAGCGGCGAGAGGGGGGAGCGGTTTTCCCTGGGACTCGAGGTTTCGGAGGGCATCTGGAAGACGGGATTCAACGCCCTCGTCACCCCGCTGAACGGCGTGAGCGGCCAAGACCTCGACGCCGAAGCTTTCGCCTTCTTCATCGACGTCCGCCGACCGTCGGGGGCGGTCCATCGCCTCTGGCACAGCAACGGCGGCTCCAATTTCTCGCGCGCCGAGATCTTCGAGCGGACGACGACGATCGAGAGCATCCCCTACGGCCAGATCGAGTGGGCCAACAAGAGCGCGTCGCCCTTCACGTCGCAACCCTGCCAGTAGTCCGGCGCCGCGTACGGTGACGAGTCCCTCGACGCCCTATGCGCTGTGCACACCGTAGGAGAACGGCCGCATCGGCGATCCATCAATCGGCCGTCGCCCCACGGCTCGCGCCGACGAGCGCCGAGAGCCGTGCCGCGACCTGGCCGGCGCGCTCCATGTCCTGTAGCTGTTGCAGCTGCTTGAGGGCCAGTTGGTAGCACGCGATCGCCCGCTCTCGGTGCTCTGGCTTTTCAGCACAACGGTCACCCGCCCATTCGCAGCAGAGCGCGAGGTCCTTGTCGACATACCGATCGTCGCGCACCGCGGGACGCACCGCCGCGAGGCACTCGTCGAAGCGCGCAAAATCGCCGCGCCAGGCGACGATCGGCAGAAGCGCCCCACGGACGGCGGTGGCGAACCAGTGTTGGTCGTCGATCGCCGCGAGGATCTCTTCGAAGGTGCGCTGCGCCGCCGAGAAGTCGTTGCGTAGCAGGTGCAGCATCCCGATGTTGTAGCGCGGCGCGTGGCGTCCCCAGTGACCGATCGCCTCGAGAATCGCCAGCGCTTCCCGGTAGGCATCGTGGGCTCCTTCGTACTCGCGCAGCTGGCGTTTCGCTTCACCCCGCGAGTTGAGGGCCGTGATCTGGCCACCTCGAGAGCCGATCAGGCGACTGAGTGTCAGCAGCCGGTCGCTCGTCGCGAGCGCTGCCTGGCTCTCCCCGCGCGCGACGAGGAGCAACAAGAACTGCGAGAGAGCGGCGACCTCCAGGGTTCGGTTCTCTGAGCCATTCGTCTGCTCGACGGCATCCCGCAGCAGCTCGCTCGCCTCGTCGAGCCTCGCGCTGCGCCGTGCGACCTGCGCGAGCCCGAGTTGAGCGCGCACGCGCCGTTCGAGATCGTCGACGTCGTCGGCGAGCTCGCGAGCGCGGGCGAAGTCCTCCCTCGCACCGTCGAGCCGGCCCAGATGCATCGCCGCTGTGGCGCGTGAGAGCAGGCCGTCGGTCCAGACGTCGGGGTATGCCCGTACGGCACTCGATTCGAGCACTCGGTTGGCCAGCTCGATCGAGCGTTCGAGCTCGCTCGACGTCTCGGCGAGCTGTGCGCGCAGAATGACACATGCGAGCGCCTCGTGCTCGTCGTGGTCCGGTCCGAGGGCGAGGGCGTCTCGCTCGTCAAGCAGCCAGGCGCTGCGTCGGTAGTTGCCGAGCTCGCGCCATTGGCGCGCAGCTTCGATCAGCTGGGCGCTCGCCCTCTTCTGGTCGCCGCTCTCGTTGAGATAGCGCGCGAGGCGCTCGCGCTCCTCTCCGAAGGCGTTCGGGTAGAGCTCGTCGACCATCGCCGCGCCGGCGCGATTGAGGGCGCTCCAACGCCCGCGCTCTTTGGCGTCACGAACGATCGCCTCGCGGATCACGCTGTTCGTGAAGGCCCATCCCTGTTCGCCGCGTTGAACCAACCCGCGGTTGATCAAACGGTCGACTGTCGAGGGCTGAAGCTCGATCCCCGCGTGGCGGGCTGCGCACGCCCACTCGTTCATGTCGACGTGCTGTCCCAGAGCGGCCGCGAGCTGTAGGTCGTGTGCAGCGCCAGTTTCTGCGTGATTCTCTTCGTCGCCGAGACGCCGCAGCCAGAGCTGGAAAATGTCGTCGGGCAGCGCGTCGTGATGGTGCGGATCGAGGGCGAAGCCATCGGCGTCCGTCCGCAGAGCCCCCGTCGCGATCAGTTCGCCGAGCATCTGCACCGCGAAGAGCGGCTTGCCGTCGACGCGTTGCACCAACGGTTCGGCGACGGAGCTGGAGAGGCGCACGAGGTGCTGCAGGATCTGGACCTGCTCGGGCTCGGAGAGGGGCTGAAGCTCGACTGTCTCGACGGGTTCGCGCTGGGCGAGGGAGGCAAACAACTCCTGTTCGAGGATTCGCTCGTCGAGGAGCTCATCGTTCACCGTGAGCAGGAACAGCGCGGGCAACTTCTCGTCCGGGTGGCGATCGATCACGTGCTGCAGGAGCCCCAACCCGTCGGCGCCGAGGTGGGCGTCGTCGAACCAGACGATCAGCGGACGCTCGACAGCGAGAACTTGCCAGTAGCGGACGATCGCCCGATACCGCTCGCGCTCGGAGGCGAAGCGCACGAGCGGCGAACTGTCTCGACCCGGAAGGACCGGTTGAAGGATCGAGGCCAGGGCCGCGACGTCGAGCTCGAGCGTCTCGGGATCGCTCAGGCGTTTGGCGACGACCTGGCGAACGCGCTCGACCAGCTCACCGCCCGAGAGTCCGCTGCAGCGCATTTGCGACGTGAGCATTCGCGCCAGCCCCTGTCCAGCCGTCGGCCCCGCACCAAACGTGGTCTGGAAGACCGTTGCCGCTCCAAGCTCGTGCGCTCGTTGGCAGATCCATTCGGCAAGCCGGCTCTTCCCGCAGCCGACGGGCCCTCGAATCATTACGGCGGCGGCGTCGTGTGTCTGGGCGACGCGACAAAACGAGCGCCAGATCTGGTCGCGCTCGGCTTCGCGGCCGACGAAGGGGATTTCACGCAGGCCGAACAGCCCGATGCCAGCGCCAGCGAGGGGAATCGGTATCTCACGATCGAATGGCGTGCGCCAGTCGGCGGGCGTCGGCGGTGCGTCGGCACGAATGATTTCGGACGTCGGCGGTCGTCGACGGCGCGCAGCTCCGCCCGCCGCGCCGGCGTGGTCATCATCTTTTGGCTGTCCGCCCGGCCGGGTGACGCCGGCGAGCCAGTTTCCGAAGAGGGTGGCTCCCGGAGAGACGACGAGCTGCGGCGTCGTGCTCTCTGTATCGCGTGGCGTGGAGGAGAGCGGCGAGCCCGCGCCAGCGTGGCGAGCCGGTTGGTGGCGCGTCGGCGATTCGGGGCCGCTCGACGAGGCGCCGAAGGTGTCGATCGCCGCGAGCGCCCAGGCCGCGTCGGCGGCGAATTGGAAGCGGTCGATCGGAAATTTTTTCAACAGACGCCGCAGCCACGCCTCGAGCCCCGATGGCACGGCGTAGAGCGGCACGAACGCCGGGGGCTGGTCGCGTAGGTGCTTCAACGCGAGCTCGATCACCGTATGTCCGGAAAAAGGCGGGCGTCCGCAGCAGAGCTGCCAGGCGACGCAGCCCAGGCTGTAGAGATCGCTCCAGGGGCCCATCTCGCGCCAACGGGCCTCGAACTGTTCGGGCGGCATGTAGTACGGCGTTCCCGCCGCGAGACCGCTCCCGAGGTCCGCCGTGCGCAGGCTCACGTCGTGTCGAAGGGCGATCGCGACGCCGAAGTCGGTGAGCTTCAGCTTGACTTTCTCGCGGGGGTCGTCTGTGACGAGCACGTTCTGGGGTTTGAGGTCGCGATGGATCACACCGCGCGCGTGCGCGTGAGCCAGCGCGTCGAGAATGTCGACCAGCACCCAACGCAACGTCGGCCAGTCGACGAGTGGCAGCATGTCCGTGAGGGCCCCGCGCGTCGCCAACTCCATGGCGAACCAGGGGCTACCGTCGATCAGGCCGGGGACATGATCGCCGCGCTCCGGCGAGACGAGGCCGAAGTCGTAGATCGTCGTAATTCCCGGGTGGCTCATTCCGGCGACCGCCTCGACCTCGCGGCGAAAGCCCTCCTGGTAGGCGGGTTCGGTCGCAAACTGGCCGGTGATCACCTTGACCGCCACCGGAACGCCCTCGTCGCGGTGCACGCCGTGCCAGACCTCGCCCATTCCACCTCTCCCGATCGCTCTGAGGAGCTCGAAGGGGCCTAGACGGAGCTGCGATGGCGAGGTCGTCACAGGTTTTGTCCTCTCTGCTTTCGAACGCGCCTAGAGCGCTACTCCGCTACTGTAGCACACCTACCGCGGGCGCTGAGCGCCGTTTTTTTGCTCGCCCGGAGCGATCGGCTCGGTTCGGAACAACGCGTTCGATTCGATCGCTCCTCGGCATCGTCACTCAGGCGGGAGTTGGGTTGGCCATGCGATTCGGTCGTGCGCTGCTGGTCGTCTCGGCGGTCCCTCGCTGGCGTCGGCGGACGCCGGACTCACTCGTACTCGCAACCGTAGTCGATGTCGCAGTAGTCCGCTGTGGCGCACTGATAGTCGTACGTGCAGGGCTCGAAATCGGGGATCAGGTCGTAGCACTTGTGGTCGACCTGGATGTGGCAGTACTTTCCGGCCCCGCACTGGCTATGGGCACAACACGTATTGCACTTGCCCGCGCAGCACCGGTTGTTCGTGCAACCGGCGTTCCGGTTGCAGAGCCCGCCAACGGCTTGGATCGGTTTGCACATATGGGTCGAGAGGTCGCAGGAGGTGTCGCATGCCGTGTCGGTCAGCGTCGTGCACTCGACACAGTGTAAGCTGTAGCACTTGCCGCTGGTGCACTCGTTGTCGCCGTTGCAAGACAACGTCAGCCCTTTTTTCGACTTGCAAGTATGGCTTGCGGTTTCGCAATATTCGCTCGCTTGACACTGCGGATCGCTGGAGCAGCCACAGGTGCCTCCTGCGAGGCAGATCGACGATTGGCAGGCGTCGTTGCCACCGCACACCAGGCCGTAGCCCAGCTTCGGCGTGCAGCTGCCTGCGTTGCAGTATAGCCCCGGGTCGCAATCGTTGAGGTCGCAGCATTGGGCGGCGCACTTCGAGCCGCAGCACTTGCCGCTGGTACACATCGCGTCCCGGTTGCAGGTGCTGCCGGTCCCCACGGTATCGCTGCAACCGCCGCTCGTGCCCTTGCAGTACTTGCCGGTCCCGCAGGCGCCGTCGCTGCAACAGGTCGAGCAGAAGAACCCGTATTCGCCACAGCAGCCGGCGCCAGCGACACACTGTTCCGGCGTCGCGCAGGTGTCGCCGAGGACCTTCTTCTCGTTGCACGTCGGGCCACCTGTGGCGAACGGGTCGCAGTAGTAGCCCGTCGGGCAACCCGTCGTCGGCGCCGAGCAGGTCGTGTTGCACTTCAGCGTCGTCGTGTTGAAGGAGAATCCGCCGCAGCTGACGCAAACCGTCGGCGCGACGCAGGCTTCGGGACCGCTGGTGTAACAGGCGTCCGCTGGCAGGTACTTGCCGTCGTCGGTCGGGCAAGCCTTCTTGGTCACCTGGTCGCAGCTCGACTTCGCGGACCAGGTCTTTTCGGCCGTACACGTGTAGTAGCCGTCACTCGTGCAATAGCGGTTGTCCTTGGGCACCGAGGTGCCGTTCGGGTCCGAGCAGCCACCAGCGGCGACGCAGAACGCGGCGCCGCCACCTGGTGCGTAGGCGCAGACGTTCGTGCCCTGACAGACGCCGTCGTCGGTCGCGGTCTGCGCTAAATTGAGGCAGGGCTTGCCAGCTGCGATCTGCAACTGACAGTTTCCGGCGGCGTTGCAGAATCGGTTGGCCCCACACTGGGCGTGGGTCGTGCAACTCTGCTGCGAACAGACGTCGCCGTTACAGCCGTTCTGGCAGGAGAGCGGCGTCTGGGTTTTGTTGCACTTGCCGGCGCCGTCGCAATTCGTCACGTTCTGCTGGCTGTTCGTGCAGGTCGATTTGCAGGGTGTCGACGTGCTCGGGTAGGCGCACGTTCCCGCCCCGTCGCAGAACCCGGTCCCCTTCTGACAGGTCGTCGCGTCACAGTCTGCGCCAGAGCAGGGCAGCTGTGCGACGCAGGTGCTGGTCTGATACTGTGCGGAGTAGTTCAGGCAGGTGTAGTTCTTCTCCGACGGGACCGAGCTCAACCCCGTATTCTGCTGGAAGTTCGTTTTCACCTGGTCGCCCGGGGCGTAACAGAATTGACACGGGCCCGAGCAGAGCTGGTTGCAGCAGATGTTCTCCAACCCGAGATAGCCGGCGACGCATCCGAGCCCGTCACCGCAGGGTTTGTCCGTGCCATTGCAGGTCTCGCCCGGCAACCGCTTCGATACGCAGACGCCGACGTTGCCCGAAGCCTTGTAGCACTTGCGCGTGCCGGGACACTCGGCGTCGCTGGTGCAGCCGCCTTTGTGGTCTGTCGCGCCGAAGCACTTCTTCACGCTTGGATCGAACTTCGTGTTTCCCGGGCAGGCGGCGCACGCCACGTACTCGCAGCCGACGCCGCTCTTGCAGACCTCGCTGCTCTGGATACCCGTATTGTCCTCGGCGTTCTCGAACACACAGCCTTTCGGTGCGGTGCTACACGCGCTTTGGGCGATCCACTCCGGCTTGTCGTCGTTGGTGCTGTTGGACTCGCACTTGTACGGTAGGCCACTCTCGGAACACTCGATCGCGCCGATCTGGACCTGCCCGTTGCCGCTCTTCGAGATGCATTGCATCTTGTCTGCGGCGCAGAGCGCGTGTCCGCTCAGCCCGCCGAAGTTGTCCTTGAGGCAGTAGCCATCGCTGGCGCAAACGCGGTCGTCGTAGTCCGAGACGATCGAGAGCTGGTAACAGTTCGAGAACGCGGGGACGCGCACCTTACACTGCTTGTTGGCCGCACAGTAGAGATTGGCGTCGCACTCCGAGTGGTCGTTGCCGGTCGATCCGCAGGTGTTGAACTGACAGGCGTCGAATGCGTCGTTGCAGCCGCCGACGGTCGGGCTGGTGTACGGCGGACAGGTGACCGGGTTCGGCTCGAGGCACTTTCCGAGACCGTCACAGGTCGAGACGTCCTTTGCGGTACAATTCGTCTCGCTCTGCTGATTCTCGCAGCTGCAGGAGGCGGCTTTGCAGGGCGTGTTCAGCGGCCAGTACGCACATTTTCCCTTTCCGTCGCAGGTTCCGTCTTCCTTGCATGGGGTCGTCGAGTCGTCTGCGTCCTTCATCGGGCAGAGGTCGTCGCTCGAACCTTTGTTGACGTTGACGCACGAACCGGATGTGTCGCAGCCGGTGCACGCCCCGTCGCAGGCGGTCTTACAGCAGACCTTTACGCCGCTGGCGAGATTGTTCGAGAAATCGACGGCTCGCGTGCAGAAGAGGCCATCCTGACAATCGGCGGCCGATGTGCAGGTCGCGCCGGCTCCCTTTTTCGTTTGCTTCACGCAGACGTTGGTCTCGCAATCCGCATCGGGAGCGCAGTCGCTCTTCGTCGTGCACGTCGTGTTGCACGTTTTGCTCGTCTCGTCGAAGCGGCCGGGGAAGCAGCTCACGCACTCGGGCTTCAGCAGACATCCACCGTCGTAGCACACTCGCTCGGTCCGTCCGAGGCCGTTGTCACAAGACTGGGCGTCGCACTTGTAGGGCGTGAGCCAGTGGCCGTCGGCGTCGCACTCGATCGAGTAGACGTTGTCCGCCGAGCAGGTGATCGTGCCTGGGCTGACGCTCTTGCCCGCCAGGCCGCACGCCCCAGCGCTTGGGACGCAATATCTCTTGCCGTCTCCGAATGGGCCGGGCTTGCAGAATCCTGAGATACAGACCGCGGTCTCACTCTCTTTTGGGTGGGCCAGATCGTTGCACGCCTCTTTGTCGGCCACTTTGGGTGCGCAGACTCCCGAGCTGTTGCAGTACTCGCTCTTGGTGCAGGCGTCGGCAATCAGCTCGCCATCGGGGCCGACGCAGCTCTGCGATTCGATGTCGGCACCGCTTTGGACGTCGTCGGAGGTGTCCGCGATCAGCGTGTCCTCGACGGCGTCGACGGTGACCGCGGAGTCGGCCGTGCTGCTCTTCCCCCCGCCGCAATGGAGCAGCGCCAGCGAGAATCCGGAGATCAACGCTACCTTCATGAAATGCCGGAACGACTCCATGCCCTACCTCCCCCCTGCCGACCTGCGCCACGGAGCGCGTCGACGGAATCGAAAGATTTGTCTCGCATGCGTATATATGAATAATGTGCGCGACCCTTTTGTCAGAGCTCGATCAACCCGAC
>JAGQJP010000383.1 GCA_020430585.1 Myxococcales bacterium
CCTTCATCGACAATTTGATGCGCCCCTCTGATCACTCCCGCGACAACGGATACGGCGAGATGGCGAGCGCGCCGCAGGCGACCCTCGAGCAGTTTCACCAGATGCTGCTGCAGAACCCGGCGCAGGACCCGCGCAACGTCGCCGAGGCGGTCGCCCGACTGGTCGCTCTGCCGAAAGGCCAGCGCCCCTTCCGCACGGTCGTCGACAACATCGGTATGGGTGCGGGGGTCGAGCCGTACAACCAGCACGCCGAACAACTCACGCGCGCGATCTACGGCAGCATGCAGATGACGCACCTGCTCGACGTCCAACCCTGACCCGCCTCAGCCCGATCGGCCGCCCGTCCCGCCCGGTCCCGTCTCGCCCGGCTGCCCGAGATCCGTTGACCGGCATGCGCGATCGCGCTAGCATTTCGCTGCCGGCGATAGTCGCCCGGCACAACCCCTGCTCAACCCATTCCAGGGAGCGACGATGAACAACCTCACCCGCGACGCGCTCGACCGCGCGCTGAGCTTCCTTTCGAACCAAGGACGGCCACTCGAGCGCGCGTTGACGGCGTGGACTCTGGGCCACGCTGGCAGCGAGGCGGTCCTGACGGCGCTCGACGTTTTCCAGCAGCCCGATGGTGGCTTCGGCGCAGCCCTCGAGCCCGACTTCCAGCTGCCGGGAGCGTCGGTGTTGGCGACGACCGTCGGTCTCCAGCACCTCTCGGCCATCGGTGCCGCCGCGACCGACCGACGGGTGATCGCGGCGCTCGGCTATCTGGCCCGTACCTACGATCCCGAGCTGGCGAGCTGGCCACTGGTGCCGAAGAACGCCGACGACGCCCCGCACGCACCATGGTGGAGCGTTGGAGACGATTTTGCCGAGAAGTGGCGCTATTTTCAGGGCAACCCCAAGCCCGAGGTCGCGGGATATCTTCTCACCTGGCCGTCT
Source organism: Myxococcales bacterium (assembly GCA_020430585.1). GTDB lineage: Bacteria > Myxococcota_A > UBA9042 > JAGQJP01 > JAGQJP01 > JAGQJP01. Next base: position 937 of record JAGQJP010000383.1, read on the forward strand.
CTCGCGCCGCCGACGCTGTCGAGCGTGGCCGAACAAGCCATCGCCTGGCTCGAATCCTGGACCGACGAGGTCGAGATGCACGACCTGGTCTGTTTCGTGCGGCTGCTCGAGACGCCAGCGCTCGCCGAAGGCCTTCGCGCGCGGCTGCGCGAGCGCTTGACTCCCGCCGTCGAGGCCGCGGTCGCCACCTCGCCCGAGCAGTGGGCGAGCTACGGCCTGCAACCCCTCGAGGTCGCCGCTTCTCCGTCGGCGACGTTCGCTTCGAGCTTGGCCGATGCGCTGGAGGCTAACCTCGATTGGCTGCTCACCCAACAGGGCGACGATGGGGCCTGGGCCCCGAGCTGGTCCTGGTTCGGCCTCTACGACGAAAGCTGGCCGACCGCCGAGCGCGCCTGGAAGAGCATCCTCACCGCCAAGGCCCTGGGCCGCCTCTCCGCCTTCGGTCGATTGCCCGGCTAGCGCGCGCCAGGGTCTTTTACACTCGAATGGGACTGCGGTGACCCGCTGAACGTTCCGGAGTGAGCGAAATGTCGTCGATGAACCGGGCCAACAGCGCCTCAGCTGGTCGCTTCCCCTGTCCGTGCTGCGGATACAGCACGCGGCACCAAGCCGAGCGGGGATCCTACGACATCTGCCCGGTCTGCTGCTGGGAGGACTCGCCCGCCGACGATTGGGCCTCGAACGTCGTCACGCTTCGTGAGGCGCAGAGGAACTTCGACCGCATTGGCGCTTGTGACGAGGGCTGGCGAGCGGAGGCTCGACCGCCAACTGCCGACGAAGCGCGATCGCCTGAATGGAAGAGCCTCGACGACGAACAGGCCGCCGAGCAAGCCTCGGTGATCGCGATGATCGAGGCGGCTTTCGGAGATCTTTCGCGCGGTGGCGGTATGCGCATCTACGAGGCCGAGCTGGCCGACGACTACGGCGAAGAGAGCGAGCGCAATCGTCTGAGAAAGCACGACACCTACCAGTCCTGGCGCGAGATCGCCGACGAGGTCATCGCGACCTTCGACTCCGTGCTCTCGTTCTTCGACCCCGAGGGGTTTCGCTTTCACCTGCCGGCCTACATGACGTGGACCGTGCGATTTTCGGAAACCTGGGACTCGAACACGGCGGACTCGACGCTCTTCGCCGTCACGCGGGTTCCCCCGGCCGCCGAACTCGACAGTTGGCAATCCGAGCGGTTCGGGCGCTTCGACGCCCCGCAGCGACGGGCGATCGCCGCCTTCTTGCGATACATGGCGGCCCATCATGACGACCAGGACGCGAGGGCGGCCATCGGCTTCTGGGAGGGCCTGTCGTGATCGCCGATCGATGATCAGGGCGTCGAAAGCTGCGTGCGGTAGCGCTCGGCGAGACCGGTGAGCTGCTCTTCGGTCATCGCCTTTTGGGCGAGCGATTTGAATTCATTGAGTAAACGGGTTCGTTTGGCCGGCGCCAGCCCCGGGACGCTCGCCGCGTGGGCCTCGACTGCCCGAGTCACCTCTGCCACCCGCTCGGGCGAGAGATCCCGCACGGCGGTCCATTGCTCCTTGCGCGACTCGGCGACCCGCTGCGCCTTCTCGGCCTCGTTCGCCGCGACGCCGTAGCTTTGCATCGCCGGGAGCACGATGCTCGAGTCGCCGGACGTCATCACCGCCAGCATCACGCCCTTGGCCGCCTCGGCGTTCGCTTGCTTGATCTGCAGCTCTAGCTGCGGCTCTTCGATGTAGTCGTTGTAGAGTCGGCTCGGCTTCACGCGCGCGTTCGCCCGCATCTCGGCCCAATGCTCTCCGGGGGTGGTGGTCGCGTAGTTGTAGTGCTTCTTTTTGGGTATCGCGCCCTCGTAGCGCGCCTGATACTCATCTGGGTCGTACTGGCTCGCGCTGTAGATCTGCTCGTTCTTGGTGACCGTGTGTTTTCCCTTGCCGAGCTCAGCGGTGTCGTGCATGCCTTGTACCTCCGCGGCCGCTTGCGGGTCGATCGGTTGATCGGCGAGCTCGTCGTAGGCCTGCGAGCGATCCATCGTTCGCCACCCTGCGGCTTGCTTGAACTTCTCGTACTTTTCGGGCATCAGCTTCTCTTCGCGGTGCCCGAGCTCGTGGGACATCACCGGCTCGGCGGTCGGCGCGTGCCCGGCGCGGCCGACCACCGGATCTCCGCCACGATAGTCGCCGTCGAACTTTCCGCCGACGCCGCGATCGTACATGCTAATCCGCCCCGGAGCGTGTGCGTATTGCGCCTGCACATGGGATCCCGGCTTGGCATGTTGTTGGCGCTTGACCTCGACCCCCTTGACCATCTCGGGCGGCATCTGCGAGAGCGTCTTGTCCACCGACTTCATCTCACCGACCTCCCAGTGCCGACTGTCGCGGCCACCTTGAATCGGTTTGGCCCACGGCGGGTTGTTCTCGTCGGTGAGGTTGACCTGATGCTTGTGCTCGATGTCGTGCTCGAGCTCTTTGCGCTGGATTAGCGCGTCGACATCCTTCATCTGAAGCGGCCCCGTCTTCTCGGTCAAGAGCCGGATCGTGTCCCGGTCGACCTCTTTGTGCGTCGTGGCGGCGATCTTGTCGCGTTGCCGGCGGTCCTTCGCGCTCGCGCCCGGGGGGCTCTGCATGTCCTTGGTCACCTGGCTCTTGTGCGACTCGGACCAGAGCAGGAGCTTGCGCGTCGGCTCGTTGCAATTCGTCGCCAGCGAGTGCAACTCGGCGCGGCGCTCCGTCGGAACCTGTGTCACCAGCGCCCCGAACTGATCGGGCGACATCTCTTTGGTGGCCGCCGCCTGCGCGCCGCGGGGCAAGCTGTTGAGGGCGTTCATCGAAGCGACGGGATCGGCGAGCACCTTCTTGCCGACGTTCGCGCCAGTCCCGTCGTCGAGGCGCAGCTGGGCGAGGGCGTCTTTCGCCAGGGCGGAGTTGATCGACTGCTCGAGCGATTGTGACATCGCCCCCATCACGTTACTGCCCGCCGCGAGGAAGCTCTGAAACGCCGCGTCGAAGGTCGTCGTCTTCGATTGCGCCAGCAGCTCGAGCATCGGTCGCAGCGACGCGTCGATCGCCTCGAGATTCGGGATCTGCCGATCGCTGAAGTCCCACATCGCGTCGTAGGCCGCGGTGACATCGGTGAAGAACCCATCGGTGGCGCGTTTCTCGATGCCGTCGACCGTCCCTTTCGCCTGATCGGCGAAGCCGCGGGTCGATCGCAATGACGACTTCTGCACTTTCGCCAGCATCTTCTGGCCCGTCTTGCCCGCGTTCTTGGCCGACGCCGCGGCGCGGGCGAGCATCCGACGGCCGGCGCCCATTCCTCCCGACTCGAGGAGCTTCATCAACCCAGCTCCCGCGGTCGCCTCCAGCTCGTCGATCGTCGTACGGTGGTTGCCGACCGCCGTCTCGGCCGCGCCGAGTGCCGCATTCTTCGCCTCGGCGAACGAGGCGCGCAGTTGATTGCGCTCCGCCTCCATCGCGTCGAGCGCCGCCTTCAGCTTTCCGTCGAGCTCGGTCCGCTTGGTCTGCACGTCGCTCTCGAGCTTCTTTGCCGCGGTCTCGGCCGCCGCCTGCACGCCCTGGACGACGGTGCCGAGCTCTGTCTTGAGCTCGCCCGTGACCTTGTTCGCCATCTCGCGGTAGCCGTTGGACAGCACCTGTCCGTGGGCCAGTATCTCGAGACTGCGTTGGCCCGCGTTGCGACGTGCAAGCTGGGCACGGCGCTGTCCTTCGCCGATCAGCTTCGCCGACTCTTCCGGCGACAGCTCCTTCTGGCGCTCCGCCACCGCGCGCTCTGCCTCGCCGGCCATCGTCTCGCCGATCGCCAGCGCGTGTCCCGACCAGCCGGCCGCCGCCGCCGTCACGGCGCTCGCTTTCGAGTCGGCGTGGCCATGGAAAGTCGTCGCGAGCGCGTCGGCGCGCGTCTGCATCGTCGTCGACAGCTCGGTACCTTTGGTACGCAGCTTCGTGGCGAGGACCGGCGCGTCACGCTCGAGCGCTTGGGTCTGGTTCGTAAACGTCTCGGTCAGCGCGGCTTTCTTGGCGTCGACGTGCGCGCCGAGCAGCCCCTCTTGTTCGGCCTGCTTGGCCTCGAAGGCTGCCGCCAGCGGGCCGGTGTCGAGCATCGCCCGCGCCGCCGCGACCTTTCCCTGGAACTCGGGGAGGAGCGCGCTCGCCATCTCGGCGGGCGACTGCTTCTCGCCCCCCTTCTTCTTCGGTCCGCCGTGTAGCCCGTGAAATTGCGCCTTGGGTGGCTTGCCGAACTTTGGTGGCGCCGAGAACGCGGCTTCACCGTCCCCCGACGCTGCACCGTCGACCTCTGGCTCAGATCCGCCGCCCGGCTCAGGTCCGACACCGCCCGGCGTCGGGCCCTCGGCGCTCGCGTCATTCCCTGTCTTTGCGCCCTCAGCCCCCGCGCCGGCAGTGGAGGCGACGGCGTCGATTTCGGTCGCGTCTTGCAGCGCGTCGCTCGCCGCGGTCGTCGGCTTGGTCTCCTCGCTCGTCCCTTTCTGTTGCGGTCCGCTACCACCGCCGCTCTTCGTCGTCTCTTTCGGTGCCGGCCCGAGCGCAGTTTGCGCGGATCCCCCCCCGCCAGTGGCAACCTGAGGCATCGCGCCCGCCCCGCCCTGGATTGCACCGCTCGTCTTCCCCTCGGCCGCGGTGGCCGTTGGCGACGAAGGTCCCTTCGCCCGCTGTGGGCCTTCGGGCCCAGCGAGTGGATTCGTCGACGGCGCGCGAGCGGGTTGGGGCCCCGCGGCGCCCAGCATCTCGGCCATCGGCAGGGAGCTCGTCTCGGTGGGTAGAGGCGCGCTCGCGAGGTCTGGTCCCGACTTCGTCGTCATCGACTCCGCGCCGCGTGGAGTCTTCGGGTCTCCTTGGAGCTTCTTCCCCGGGTCCTTCGGCGCCTGCTGGCGGTTCTCCTTCGCTCTCATCCGCTACTCCTGGAATTGGCGCCAAATCGCACGCAGACACCGCCGGTCTTTGATCGCCGCCCCTCACGACCGAACGAGTCACACCCCGATCTCTGGGCCATCCCTGTGCGAGAGCACGGTGTGCAGCTCTCTAGTTTGACCCCAATCGCCCGCCCCTGTAAAGCGGAAGCTCTGTCGTTCTTCGTCAGCTCTCGTCGCTACCCGCGTCGATTCTCGTCGCTACCCGCGTCGATTCAGTGCCATGAGCGAGCGCGCTTGACAGTCCGCGCCGCTGCCTGCATACTGCTGGCCTCGGGCGGCGGCTGACGACATGCAGCGCTGGTCCTCGGGCAGCGGGGTATCGGAGTAGGGGGTAATCAATGAAATGGGGCTGGCTCTTGATTTTGGGCGGACTCTACGGCAGCTACGTCGGAGCGACGAAGGTCTATCGCCGAATTGCCTACTCGAAACCGACGAAGATGACGTGCGCCGAGTACTATCGCCACCCCACTGCCGACAAATGGCTCGAGCTCGCCGATTGTCGCTTCGATTTGGCGGGGACCCTCACTCTCGGCAAGGACGCGAAAGTGAAAGCGTTCTACATTCCCGTGATTCCGAAGGATTCTAGCGGGACGCCGGCCTATCGCGTGCTGGTCAAGGTCGAGGACACGGCGTTGGAGAACGTCGTCCGCCGGCTCGTCGGGGCGAGCGCCGAACAGGCGCGGGCGCTGCTGCTCGACAATGCGAAGCTGAATGAGCCGCGGGTGGTCGACGGATGGGTCGCCTCGTTTGATGACGCTACGGACAAGATCACCGACTCGAATCGGAAGAAGCTCGGGCTGCACGACGATGTGATCATTCTCAGTCGAAAGGAAATGGAGCGCGGCGAGATTCTCTTTCCGGCGATTTTCGGACCGTTCTGCCTGCTCTCGGGGATCGGATTGGTCGTCTGGCGTCGCCGAACGTCGTAGGCGCTCAGCGGCGGACGGAGCGGATCTCCAGCGTCTCGACGACCAGCCCCAGGCGCCGAAAATCGCTCTGCGACTCTTCGATCAAAAGCTCGGCGAATCTCGTAGCGCCCCGTTCGACCTCTTCGGCGGTCGCCTGCGCCAGCGCCTCGCGCAGCTGGCCCTCGAGGCTTTGCCGGGCG
>JAGQJP010000384.1 GCA_020430585.1 Myxococcales bacterium
TATTCGACCTGCACCGATGGGCCGCGACGACCGACGATCCGCACCGTCTCCCACTTGCCCGCGCGTTTGGTACGGGCGTAGGCGCCGATCGTGTAGGGGCCCTTCCCTCGAACGAGGGCGCTTCCCTTTCGCTGGCTGACGACCAGGCGGGGCTTCACGCCGTGAACCGAGAAGCCGTGCTTCTGACGCTCGCGATACTTCATCGCCCGCTTGACCTCGCGGGCCAGCTCGTCGAGCTGCACCTGGCCGTCGTTGTCGAGATCCGCCAACGGAGCGCCGGAGAGCCCGTCGATGATCGCCTGCGTGTACGTCCAGTTGCCGCTCGAGTAGTTCGAGGCGTCGGCCGAGGTGAGAGAGACGCTCTCGACCCCGAGCCGGCTGATCTCGCGGGCGACGCGCTGCATCCGCCCCGAGTAGCAGCAGTCGGCGAGGAGGATCACCCGGGCGCCCTTCGGTAAGCGGGCGAGCGCCGTGCTCAGGTTGCTCATCAACAATCCCGTCCCGGCGAGGTTCTGGCGCGTCAGATCGTAGGTCGCGAAGGCGACGTCCCCCGTGCCGTAGATCACGCCGTGCCCAGCGTAGTAGACAATCAACGTCTCGCCGGCTTTGACGCGACCGATCGCCTGGGCGAGGGCTTTGTCGACGCCTTGGCGCGTCGCTTGCTCGTCCAACAACAGCGTCGCCTGTTTCGCTGGAACGCCGCGCTTGAGCAGCAGCTCGTAGAGCTCTTTGTCCTTGCGGCCGATCGCCGAAAATGAGCGCAGGCCGGGATCGCGAAACTTGAGCACGCCGATCACCACCGCGTGGGTTTTCTGGGGCACGAAGAGCGGCGCGGCCTCGGTCGAGCCGAGGCAGAGAAGCAGCGCGGCGACCGAGAGCATCGCCCGCCGCGAGATCGAAGAGTGCATCGCGTTCATGGTACCTCCGTCCCTACAGAGTAGCGAATTGTCGAATCGCTGCAAGAGGAGTCTCGCCTCAGACGTCGGCGCGAGTCTCGCCGTCGCCCCGGGCGCGGCGCGCCTCGTCGGGGTCGAGCCGCCACTCGAGGGCGGCAAGGTGCTCTTCGATTTCGCGGCGGACACTCTCGACGTCGCGCCCCGCTGGCTCGATCGGACCCGCGATCGAGAGGGTCAGGCGAGCGAAGGGGAGAGGAATTTGGAAACGGTCCCAGGCCCTCTCGAGGATGCGGCGTCGCGAGCAGTGCAGCACCGCGGCGATCACCGGCCGCCCGCTCTCCACGGCGAGCTGAGCTGCCCCGCGCTGCACCTGGCCCCGTGGCCCGCGCGGGCCGTCGACGGCGAACAGCGGAGGGATCCCCGCGGCCAACCCCTCGCGCAGCTCGGCCAACGCTTGCTTGCCGCCCTTCTCGACGCGATCTTTGCGGGTCGAACCGCGCACGGCTCGCACTCGACGCAGCCACAGAAAGGGAACGAGGTAGTCCCCATCGCTCGATCGGCTCACCATCGCGAGCATCCGCGGCTCGTCGTTCGCAAAGACCGCCAATAGCTGATGGGCGTGCAGCAGGCAGATGATATAGGGGCGCCCTTGTTGGCGAAGCGCGGGACGCGGATCGGCGAGGGTCGTCAGACGGCAAGTCCAGCGCACGGCGTTGAGCAGCAGTGCGGCGATGAAACCGGCGAGGTAGCGGAGGACGCGCATCGGCTCAGCTCGACGTCGAGCCAAGACGCAGCAGCCAGGCCCGATGGATCCGACCCGAGGCGCGGCGAAAGTCTTCGGGCATCGTCTGATTCGTGATCTCTTCGATCGACAGCCCGAGGGCCTCGACGCCACCGTGGTCGAGCTTGAAGCGCCGGAAATTGTTGGAGAACAACACCGCCCCCTCGGGGGATAGACGAGAGACACAGCGCTCGATCAGCGAGACGTGGTCGCGCTGGATATCGAGGGTGCGCTCCATCGACTTCGAGTTCGAAAACGTTGGCGGATCGAGGAAGATCAGGTCGTACTGCCGCCGCTCCTGTTCGAAAAAGCGAAAACAGTCCTCGCGGACGAAGCGGTGATCCGCACTGACGAAGCCGTTCAGCCGCATGTTACGCTCGGCCCAGTCGATGTAGGTGTTCGAGAGGTCGACGGTCGTCGTCGCCGTCGCCCCACCGCCCGCGGCATAGACCGAGGCGCTGCCCGTGTAGGCGAAGAGGTTGAGGAATCGCCCACCCCTGGCGAGGCGCCCGATCATGGCGCGGACATCGCGGTGATCGAGGAACAGCCCCGTGTCGAAGTAGTCGCGAAGGTTGACCAAGAAGCGATAGCCGCCCTCGGTGACCTCGATGAAGTGCTCGCTCTCGTCGAGCCGTTCGTACTGATCACGGCCTCTCTGGCGCTTGCGCTGTTTGACGCAGATCCGCTCGAGGGGAATCTCGAGCACGGCGCTGACAGCCAGCAGCGCATCATTGAGCCGCTTGACCGCCTTTACGGGGGCGACGCTCTTGGGTCGCTCGTACTCCTGCACGTGGGCCCAGCCATCGTAGAGGTCGACTTCGAGGGCGTACTCGGGCAGATCCGCGTCGTAGACCCGATAGCAGCTCACGTTGTTGCGTTTGGCCCATTTGCGCAGGTGCGCCGCGTTCTTCTTCAAGCGATTGGCAAACGCCGCCGCCGGGCCGCCGAGGGCGACCTGCACGAGCGATCGCGGGACCGAGTCCGTTGCGCCCTCGGCCTTGGCATCGGCCGACGCGGCGGCGATGAGGGGATATTCGAGCCATCGGCACTCGAGGGCTCCGTTGTAGACCGTGTGGCGCTTCGTCGACTTGAGGGCGATGAAGGGCGTCAGCTCACTCGATGAGGTGAGGACGAAGGCGCTCCAGCCGCCGAAGCGATGTTTGAAGACGTCTCCGAGGCGCGTGTAGAGGAGCTCGAGCTCGTAGATCTCACCTAGACGCTCGCCGTATGGCGGATTGCAGACCACGATCCCCGACGGACCAACGGGCGGCGAGGCATCGAGGATATCGCGACGCTCTACGTGCACCAAGCCACGGAGCCCCGTGTGCTCGAGATGCTGCAAGCTCGCCCGTACCGCGCCTGCATCGGCGTCGTAGCCCACGATTCGCGGTATTGCCGTGCCCCTCCGAGCGTCGCGTTCCCGCGCCTCTTTCAGAAGGCGCGTATAGAGCGCGTGGTCGTGCTGTCGCCAGCCGAGGAAGCCGAAGCTGTCCCGAAACAGTCCGGGTGCGACATCCGCCGCCTGCAGCGCCGCCTCGATCAGAAACGTCCCGACGCCGCAGAGTGGGTCGACGAGGCCGCCACCCGAGCGGGCCACCTCGGCCCACCCCGCCAAGGCGAGCAGGCCGGCGGCGAGGTTCTCTTTGATCGGTGCGCGCCGACCGACGGTGCGCCAGCCCCGCTGATGGAGCGCCGCACCCGAGAGATCGACGGCCAGCGTCGCCTGGTTGGCTCGAATGTGCAGATTGATCCGTAGCTTCGGATTCTTCGGGTCGA
>JAGQJP010000385.1 GCA_020430585.1 Myxococcales bacterium
AGGCAGATTGACGGCGCTGAGGGTGATCTGATCGTCCTCCGGGTCGCTGACCGAGACCTTGATCGAGAAGGGCTGCCCGGCGAGGGCGCTCTGGTCGCCGATTGGCTGGATTACGGGGGCGCCCTCTTCGGCCGTGCCGTCCCCGACGCCGTCACCAACGCTGTCACCGATGCCGTCGTCGAGTCCGTCGAGGCCACCTTGGTCCTCGCCCGAGGTCCCGTCGTCGGCGAGGTCGACGCCGTTCGTGTCAGCTGGCGCGATCGTTCCGTCGTCGCTCTGCCCATCGGCGTTCCCCGTCAGATCACCCGCGTCACCGCCCGTTCCCACGGTGTCCTTCGTTCCAGCGTTCTGGTCGTCCGTGCCGCCGCAGGCCGAGCCGACGACGACGGCCATGATCAGTGCGAGAAGCCAAACGCGCCAAGCCATCTGCGTTCCCCAGGTAGATGTTCTCGATTGTCCAAGGTGAGACCCTACACGAGTATAGCACTCGCGCCGGGGGAAACGCCAGCGGAGGGGCCCGAGAGTCAGTTGAATAGCCCGCCAGAGGTGGGGAGCACGACCGATTGGGACGCGCGGATCGCCGAGCGCGAGACGAGCTGGAACATCTGCCGCAGGCGCTCGGGCGTCGCCTCGTCAGAGGAGGCGATCGCGCCGTCGGGGAGCCCCATCTTTCGCGCGATCGGCCGAAAGACGCCGTCGCTGCCCACACCGACGAAGCCGAAGGCGTACTCCTCGCTGCGCAGCAGATCCTGGGTCAGCGGTAGACAGCTGTCGATCGGCGCAGTCGACGAGGTGTCCTCGCCGTCGGTGATCAGCACGATCACCGAGCGACACGGCGTGCCGCTCGCCTTCAGCTGCTGCGCGTAGGCCAGGTTCGCGGCGAGGGCGCGGCACCAGGTGTCGTAGAGCGCGGTGCCGCCGCGGGGGCGGTATTTCTTCCGTGTCAGCCGCTCCGCCTCGGCGACGGGTACGTAGGCGTGCACGACCCGGGGCTCGTCGGAGAAGGTCCAGAGGGCGACCATGATCGAGTCGAGCTCCCGGGTCAGCAGGAACCCGTCGAGGAGCGCGTTGTAGCCCGAGCAGACCGTCTTCTCGAGGCCGGCGTACCCAATCGACGAGCTCTCGTCGAGGAGCACCGTGACCAGCGTGACCTCGGTCGCGACGATCTCCTCCATCGCCCGCCCGGCGGCCCCGGCGACCACGACGGTGCCGAGATCGCCCGTCAACAGCCGCGAGCTCTGCGGGCCGATCACGCCGCTCGTCTGGGCGTCGTCGAACAGTCGATTCAGATCGATCGGTTGTTTCGTCGCCATCTCACACCTCCAACGGGTCGCTGGTCTTGACGATGTGCATCCCCGCGGCCTTGAAGCGTTCGAAGGCGCGCTCGGCGACGAGGGGGAAGTTCAGCTCGTCGGGCAGCGGATCGAGCGGCGGCGGCGGGACGGGGCTCATCGCGTCCTCGAGGATCCAGATCTTGTCGAGCAGCGTCGCGTCTTGGCGGCGAATCTGCTCTTCGAGATCGCGGATCGTCGAGAGCACGCAGTGGGACTTCGCCTGGCCAAAGATGTAGATCCGGTCGAACTCCATCAGCATCCGGAAGAAGGGGGCGTTGAAGCCGCCGACGACCTGCCCGTTGAGCTCGTGGACCTCGGGCGAGAGCACCGAGTAGTTCTCGGTCATCGCGTGGGTGCCTTTGGTCTCGAAGTGCGTCTGGCGGTTGCGCGCCAAGGCGTGGAAGATCGCCGCCTCCATCAGCGCCGGCACGAGGGCGTGGCTGACGCCGCCGAGCAGCGTATGGTAGGGCCAGATCGTCAGCACGTACTTGCCGCTCGTCTCGAGCCGCTTGGTGTACTCGAGCGACTCCCGGGGGTGGCTGACGGGCATCCAGCGCCCGCTGCGCACATCGTCGTGGCTGATCACCGTGAACGGGCCCGGGTTGGCACCGTTGGCGTCGACCCACCAGGCGGGGTGGAAGATCTGGAACACGCGGTGCGTGTCCAGCGAGAAATGCAGCGCTGTCAGCTGCTCGAGGTTGCGGTAGATCCACTCGATCGCGCGCTGTGTGTCCTCGACGGCGCCCGGGACGAAGAGGCTCGCCTCGGGGTAGCAGAAGCCGATCTGGCAGTCGATGCCGAAGGCGGCGATCTTGACTCGGTCGGCCGCGGCGGGCGCGACGCTCTGGCTGCGGCGATAGTCGTGGGCCGCTGCGGCGACCTCGGCTCCCCGCTCGACGCTCAGGCGCAACAGGTCACTGGGATTGTAGAACGTAGGAAATTGGCGCATGATACACCTCCTCATGCGAGATCGAGTCGAACGATCCGGGTTGAATGGACGGCACCGATCGCGCCGCCCGGCGCAGTGAGCAGCGTGGTCGCCGCGTCGACGTGGACGTCGCTTCCCGAGATGATCGTCTCCCGTTCGATTGTGCCGCGGTCGCCATCGACACGCAAGGTGACGATCCCCTCATCGGACGCGCAGACGACGTGGTCGCCCCGCAAAATCTTGCTCTGCAGCGGTGGGATGCCGTGGTCCCCGAGTCGAGGGACGCGCCGACTGGCGCGCACGACGCCACCGCGAATGTAGTACAGCTCGAGCCACTCGCGCCCTGCCTCGGTGCGCAGAATCTCGAGCAACGCCGAGTCGCCGCCGTCGAAGTGAGCGGCGAGGCGCTGGCGCCCGGGTCGTGCCGGAAGCGTCAGCGGTCGCAGCCCCGGACGACCTGGCTCGAAGGTGAAGAAGAAGGCGAGCGTCGCCGTCTGGTAGTAGACGATTCCCAGCCGCTCACCGACCGCGAACCAGGTCTGTCCGCCGAGCACGGGGGCGACGCGATAGGGCTCTTGGTCGCAGTCGAGGCTGTCGTCGGAGACGAAGTAGAACGCCCCTCCGGCGGCGCCGATCTGCGGTTGGCCCTCGAAAGAGGCGACGCGGTGGCGTCCACGGAGCCCCTCCCGATCGAGGATCAGCAACTGGTCGCGACGCAGCAACGCGAGCTTGTCGCCGGCGAGGCGCACCTCGGTGCGAGCCGGGTCGAAGCCCTCGAGCCAGAGATGCGCGGACTCGTCGTAGAGCCGCTCGCCGCGCACGATCAGGTAGCGCAGCGAGCGGCTCCATTGCGCGGCGACGATCCGCCCATCGGAGAACGTCGCGGCTGTCGTCGCCCAGCCGTCCCTGGACGAGTCCGCCGCGTACTGGCGCGGCTGCGTCGCGTCGCTGGCGTGGACCAGCGCCGTCGGGCCGAGGCAATTCGGGCACCGCATTCGCGCGTGCTCGGTTCCACAGCGGGAACAAACGCTCCACTCCAGGCGCAGCGCCTCACGGGGCGGCCGCTCACGGGTGCCATCCTCGAAGATGCGCCGCAACCAATCGAGAGCCCGATCTCCCAGAATCTCGAACCGCGGGACGCCGCGGGGAATGCGCACCGCCGGGTCGAAAATGCTCGCCCGCGCCGTCGCACGCTTGAGCAGCGTGTTCAGCTTCGGGTGCACACCGCCAAAGGGATGGACGCCGAAAACCGCGATGAAGAGCAGCACCGCAAAGGCGTACCAATCGTGCTCCGGCTCGAAGCGCGGGGCGCGACCCAGGTCGACGCCGTAGAGCTCGGGGGCGAGGAAGCGCTCGTGCGCCACGGTGCACGGCAATCCGGCGAACTGGTAGGAGTCGACGTCGATCAGGTAGTGGGCCAGGTCGCTGGGCGAGGCGAGCACGTTGTAGTCGTTGAGGTCGCCCACCCGGACGTCGCGCCGATGCAGAGCCTCGAGGCTCTCCGCCAGTCCGGCGAGCACGCGACAGAGGAGGGCGCGCTCCCGACCCCTCCCGCTGAGCAACTCTCCGAGCGGGCGCGCGTCGTCGATCCGTCGCATCGAATACCCCACGAAGCGACCGTCGAGGGTGCGCAGCGCGTCGATCGGCGCCACGACCGAGTGGGGCAAGCCGTTCGGAAAGGCCGTGATCTTGCGCTCTTTCAACGCGAGCTCGCGGGCTTCGATCGCCGCAATGCCCGCGCTTCGGCCACCAGAGCCCCCTATCTGGGTCGCGCCGTGGAAAACTTTGAGCGCCAGCTCGTCGGAGCGGTAGACCGAAGCCTCTCCGCCGATGCCGAGCAGCGCTCTCGGGTCGAGCGTGATCCGCCGACCGCCGACGAGTAGATCGGTCATTCGAGCTCCCTCCCGATCTCGGATCGGTGGAGCGACGGGCGTCCCGCGATCGCGAGTGTCGCGTCGTCCAGTGGGGCAGGACGATGCGCCCGGAGCTGCCGCTGCAACCACGACGGGTTGTCCAGGAACAGCGAGTCCGCACGAAGGCGCGCGAGCGAGAGCCGATCCGCCGCCGCGGGACGGCAAAGCGGGTTCGCCTCGGCGCTGCGAAGGAGCGAGCTCGCGCCGTCGGTCGCCAATAGCAGAAACTCGAAGGCATCGCGCTCCAGCGTTCGCTGGAACGTCGCCCGCGGAGGGCGCTGATCGTAGAGCGCGTAGGCCAGATACTCGGGTGTGTCGTTCGGGGATTCCAGCTGCACGAGCTCGTCGTCGACTCCGACGAATCCGTCGCCGAAGGCCGCGATCTGCGCCTGTCGTTGGCCGATGTGCGCTGCGATCAAGGTCGAGAGCAAGAAATGATGGAGCGTATCGACGCGCTGCGCCGACGGTCCGATCTGTGGAAGGAGCGACCCGAGCATCTCGAGCGTGCGCGCGACGGCGTGATTCATCGCTGACTCGTTCGGCTCGGACGCTTCGATGAGGGCGTTGGCAAACACCTGGGCCATCAGATTGGCGCCGACTTCGCTCGCTCGACCCGCCGAGCAACCGTCGCACACGACGAGCACCCACGACGTCGCGCTTCGACGAACCGCGACGGCGTCCTGGTTGTTGCGGCCGCAGCGCTCGTGCTCTCGGCCCGCGCGGCTGGCGGTGGCGATCGCGAATTCGGAAGAGGTCGGGTTCATCGGGCCCTCCGTGTTGCTTGACTCCACTAAACGTCATTTAGACTCTTATGTCAACACATACGATCATATTGGCATATAACTACCTGTAAAATCGAGGTTCTTGCGGTGTCGGGTCGTCGTCGGATGGAACGGGAGCCTGCGCGGAGCGGGCGCCCTGCGCGACGGAGAGAGCGGAACGAGGGGCCCGCCGAGGGTGCGGCCTGCGCGACGGAGAACGCCGGGCGGCCTACTTCGCCGCGGCGTAGCGTTGGGCGAGGGGTTTGAGCTCAGCCTCGAAGGAGGTGGCGCTCTTGGCGTCTTCGAGGAGCGCGGCGATCTCTTGGTTCGAGACGGGGAGGGCGTCGCCGATCACCTTCGTCAGTGTGGCGCCGGACGCGATCGCCGCGCGCCAACCGACGACGCCCGCTTCATCGAGGAGCAGACAGAGCGCGCCACCGCTGCCGTAGTAGCGCGCCCCCGCAAAGTACTCGATCAAGTCCCTCTTTCCCGCGCCGTCGTACAGGAAGGTGATCTCCAATCGGCCCGCGGGCAGGTTCTGCACCGTGAAGGGGTCGGTAACCCCGGCGATCGAGGCGTAGAGCGCTTCGATGTAGGTCGGCGTGCCCTCGATCCGCTCGCCGATCTCCTCGACGGTGAGGGCGTCGCGGACACTCTGATCGAGGGAGCGTCGGGTCTCGCGAATCGCCAGGAAGCGGCGCAGCGCCGTGATCTTGTCCGCCTTCGCCGTCGCCTTCAAGCCGTTCAACAGCGTGCGGTCCTCGAGGAGAACGAGCTCCAGATTCGTCTGGGTCAAGGGAAAGCTGTCGACCACGGGGGTGCCATCGGCGTTGGTCCAGCCACCCTCGACCTCCTGGAAGCGGTGGAACCCTTCGTGAAGGAAGAGGAATTGTTGTTGGACGCTCTCGAAGGACTCCTCGCCGGTATCGCGGAAGGGCATCACGTACGTCTTCGCGCCGTTGAGGGAGTACGTGAACTCGAAGGTCGTGTCGGCGACGACCTGGTCGACGGCGCCGTCCCAGCGGTAGACGTCGCTCAGGCCGCCAGCGTCGGCCGTACGAATCAGCTTGGCGTCACTGGGCGGGCTGGGGTGATGGAGCAGAAACCCGTGGAGCCCCTTTCCGCTGGCGTCGCGACGCACGAGGTAGGTCGGTATCGTCTCCATCTTGTACGCGCCGCCCCAGAGGCCGCCGCTCGAGTCGGCGATCGTCCTGTAGATCGCCGCGACCCGACTGAGAGCGGCGCGCTCGACGTCGTCGGTGAGTCCCGGTTGGCCGCCGTTCGACAGACTGTCGGGGCTCTTGATGTCGCTTCCGCCGCTGACGACATCGTTTCCGCCGCTGACGACATCGTTTCCGCCGCTGACGGCATCGTTTCCGCCGCTGAAGACGTCTCCAGGGTCGCCGTTCCTGG
>JAGQJP010000040.1 GCA_020430585.1 Myxococcales bacterium
GAGGATGCGCTGATCCACACGTCGATTCGCTTCGGCCTGGGGCGGTTCACGACCGCCGATGAGATCGAGCTCGCCGCGACGCGGGTGATCGAAGCGGCCCGCCGACTTCGGGCGCTTTCGCCGCTGAGCGAGATGGCACAGAGCGGCGTCGACTTGCGCGACGTCAGCTGGAGGACGGTCTGATGCGAGGAGGCTCTTGATGGAGGATGAGCGCTGGTCCAAGACGCTGCTCGCCCACTTCCGCGAGCCCCGCAACGTCGGTAGCTGGCCCGAAGGGGCGCGCGATGTCGGTACCGCGCTGGTTGGCTCGCCGCGCTGCGGAGAGGTGATGCGCCTACAGCTGCACATCGATCCGCACAGCGGCGTGATCCGCGAGGCCCGCTTCAGGACCTTCGGCTCGGGGGAGGCGATCGCCTCCTCGTCGCTGACCACCGAGTGGGTTACGGGCAAGACGATCGAGCAGGCGCTGGCGATCTCCAACCGAGAGATCGCGATGGCCCTCGAGCTTCCCGCGGAGAAGCTCCACTGCACGGTGCTCGCCGAAGAGGCGATCCGCGCGGCGATCGACGATTTTCGAACGAAATGCGAATCGGCGCACCCCCAGCGGACGCTCGCCGATAAGGAGTAGAGTGATGTCTACAGTCTCGTTGTTGAAACGTCAGACCTTCGTGCTGACCGAGCCAGCGGCTCTAAAAGTCAAAGAGCTGCTCGCCAAGAACGGCAAACCCGAGTTCGGCTTGCGCTTGCGCGTCGTCGGCGGCGGATGCTCGGGCCTATCCTACAAGATGGAGATGGAAGAAGCGCCGAACGAAGAGCGCGACAAGGTCTTCGAGCAACACGGCGTGCGGGTCTTCATCGATCGCAAGAGCCTGACGCACTTGGCGGGGATGACGCTGGACTACAAGGACAGCTTCGAGGAGTCGGGCTTCGTCTACATCAACCCGAACGCGACGGGCACGTGCGGCTGCGGAACCTCGTTCAGCGCCTGACCTGACCTCACTCACCCGGGCGCAGCAGCTTGGCCTTCAGCGTGTGGGTCGCGTTCTTCGGGATGACGACGTAGCGCATCCATTTGTCGTACCCCGCCGCTTCGAAGACGACGAGCACCTTCTTTTTCGCCACTAATTTGATCTTCGCCAACGGCGTCACGCCGACTTTCTTCTTGTCGAGGTAGACCGTGACGCCCTTTGCCGGCTCGGTGACGATCTCGAGAAAGCCGTAATAGGTGATCTCCGTCGGGTCGATCGTCAGGGTCTCGTTCTGTCCCGCCTTGAGCGTGACGGTGCGGGTCACCGTCTGAAAATCGCTCTTCTTGCTCCTGAGGGTGTAGGTCCCCGGGAAGAGGGTGATCGATAGCTTCGGCGCTTGGCCGATCAGCGCATGATCGAGATAGAACTCGGTCTTCGCCACGTGGCTCACCACGGTCAGCGTGGCGGCGCGATCGCGCAGCTTCTTCTGCTTGAGCATCTTCAGGTCGGCCAGCACCTTCTTCCGGTCGGCGCCCTTCGGATCGACGGCGAGGTAGCCCTGGTAGGCGAGCAGCGCGTCGGACCAGAGTTTGCCTTTCATCGCGACGATCCCGATGTTGTAGTAGACGTCGATGTTGTCCGGCTGCAGCGCGAGGCCCTTCTTCAACATCTCGACGGCACGCTCGTAGTTCCGCGCCCGCACGTAGGCCTGGGCCTTCTTCAGATAGAAGTTCAGGGTCTGGGCTGGCGCGGTGGCGCCGATACCGACGATCGCGACGACGATCACGAGGCGGCTCAAACGCGTTCTCATCACACTCTCCTTCGCGGCGATGTTCGAGACTCGTTGTACCATTTCTGACGGGTTGACGGCAAGCCGGGGGAGATCGCGTCCAGCGGTGACCCGAGGTGACGGCGAAACTTTACATTCGACCGGCGGTTGAGCATAATAGCGCGAACCACGAGGAGAATAGCCCATGTCCGCGTTTCTCGAATCGCTCGTCAACGCCGTCTGGAGCATCTGGTTCGTCGTGCTCTTGGCGGGTGCCGGAATCGTCTTCTCGGTGATCACGAAGTTCGTGCAGTTTCGCGGCTTTTGGCACAGCGTGCGGGTGATCGCCGGAACGTACGACCGACCCGAAGACGCGGGAGAGATCAGCCACTTCCAGGCGCTCAGCGCCGCCCTCTCGGCGACGATCGGGCTCGGCAACATCGCGGGCGTCGCCCTCGCCGTCGGTGCGGGCGGCCCGGGCGCGGTGTTCTGGATGTGGATCTGCGGCGCCCTCGGGATGGCGACCAAGTTCGTGACCTGCACGCTCTCTCAGATGTACCGCAAGGTCGACGACGACGGTCACGTGCGTGGCGGACCGATGTACTACATCGAGCTCGGTCTCGGCGCTGCATGGAAGCCCGCGGCGGCGCTTTTCGCCAGCTTCTGTGCGATCGCCAGCTTCGGCGGTGGCAACATGTTCCAAGCCAACCAGACGGCGGCGATGCTCGAGGCGTACTATGCGGTTCCCGAGTGGCTGACCGGGATCATCCTGGTCGTTCTCGTGGCGATGGTGATCATCGGTGGCATCAAGCGTATCGGCAGTGTCGCGGGCAAGATCGTGCCCTTCATGTGTGTGCTGTACATCGTCTTCTCGATGGTGATCATCCTCAAGAACGCGACTGCTGTCCCCGACCTCTTTCGCGAGATCATCAGCGCTGCTTTTTCCGGGCGCGCCGCGATCGGCGGTTTCGCGGGAGTCACGCTGATGTTCGCCTTACAGACCGGCTTCCAGCGCGCCTGCTTCTCCAACGAGGCGGGCCTTGGCTCGGCGCCGATCGCCCACGCTGCGGCCAAGACCGAGGAGCCTGTGCGTGAGGGGATCGTCGCGATGATCGGTCCTTTCATCGACACGATCGTGATCTGCACGATGACGGCGCTCGTGATCTTGATCACCGGGATCTGGCGTCCCGCTCCGGCGGGGGTGATCCAGTCGCTGGATCAGAAGCGCGGACGCGTGCAGATCAAGCTCACGAAGGGGACGATGGTGCGAGAGGGATTGCCCCTCGGCATTCTCGTCGATAGTGGCCGAGCGGGTTTAAAGGACAGTATCGACCTGAAGATTCGCGACGTCGACGGCGACACGGTCGTGGCGGCCCTGCCGGAGGAGGTGATGAAGGATGCCGGAAAGCGAAAGGCGGCTCTCGCCAAGCTCGCCGTCGGCCTTCCCGTCTATCGGCGCTTTACGGGGACTCAGGGCGGCGTCGAGTTGACGGCTCGCGCCTTCGACCAATCGTTTCACGGTTTCGGCAACGTCTTGGCGGTCGCCGTGTTCCTCTTCGCCTTCTCGACGATGGTCAGCTGGTCCTACTACGGCGAGCAGGCGACGGAGTATCTGTTCGGGCGAGGAGCGGTGATGCCCTACAAGATCATCTTCTGCGCGATGATCATGGTCGGCGCCGTGATCAATCTGAAGGACGTGATCAACTTCTCCGACGCGATGCTCGGTTTGATGGCGATCCCGAACCTGATCGCCGCGCTGCTCCTATTCCCGCGGGTGAACCGGAAGACGAGTGAGTACTTCGCCCGCCTGCGCAAGGGCGACTTCGACGTCAAGAAAGGCTAGTCGAGCCCGACGGGCGCCGCGCTATCCCCACTTCCGTAGCAAGAGCCAGGCGTTGTTGGCGTTGACCGCGCCGAAAGCGATGATTACGCTGGCGATCACGACATCGATGTAGCGGAACTTCTGATGCAGCACGAGGAACAAGCTACCGGCCACGGTGAGGACGAGCTTTCCGACGACGAAGATCCAGGGGCTGACGTGGAGCAGACGCGCCATGAAGGGGTTGGCCTCTTCCAGGCCGTAGCTGAGGCAGAGCAAGGTCAGTGTTGCATCGAGTAGGCCCAGTGCGATGATCGTCGCACCCAACACGGTGTA
>JAGQJP010000386.1 GCA_020430585.1 Myxococcales bacterium
ACCGTCCTGCGTCAGATCTGTGTCGCGTCCTGTGGGGCCGATGAGGGACCGAGGCCGAGCCCGCGCTCGTCTCGGTCGAGAACGGCGCGCACTCTCTGCGTTAGCTCGGCGGTGGTGAAGGGTTTGTGCAGGAGCTGAGCGGGCGGGTCGAGGTCGACCCGATGATGGGCGACGCCGTCCTGGGCGTATGCCGTCATGTAGAGCACTCGGAGTGTCGGACGGGTCGTCAAGAGACGCTGCGCGAGGTGATCGCCGCGCATGCCGGGCATCATGATGTCGCTTACCAAGAGGTGAATCTCGCCGTCGTGGCGATCGGCGATCGAGAGCGCCTGTTCCGCGTCCGCAGCGCTCAGCACCTTGTAACCCATCTCGGCGAGGGCTCTGCGGGCGACCCCGAGCAGCGCCGGTTCGTCTTCGACCACCAAAACCGTCTCCGTTCCGGCATCTCGCCTCGCGCTCGGCTCGTCCGACTCACCACGAACCGCCGTCGGGGGAGAGAGCTCCCGCGGGAAGCAGAGCGTGAACGTCGTGCCGCGACCGAGCTCGCTCGAGACCCAGATCTCGCCGCCGCTCTGCTTGATGATCCCGTAGACCGTGGAGAGACCGAGCCCTGTACCCCGACCTTGAGATTTGGTGGTGAAGAAGGGCTCGAAGATTCTGGCGAGGGTCGGCTCGTCCATACCCGAGCCCGTGTCGCCAACAGCGATCCGAACGTAGTCGCCAGGGCTGAGGCCGACCGTCGCCGCCGACTGGTGGCGATCGATCACGAGATTTGAGGTCTCGATCGTGATCGTCCCGCCGTCGGGCATCGCGTCGCGAGCGTTGACCACCAGGTTCACCAAGACCTGCTCGATCTGACACGGATCGGCCTTGATCCAGCCGAGATCGGGCGACAGGACCGGAACGAGCGCGATATGTGCCGAGATGACTCGACGTAGCATCTTCTCGACAGAGGCGACGACCGCGTTGACGTCGAGCGTCACGGGCTCGAGCACCTGCTTACGGCTGAAGGCCAGCAACTGCCGTGTGAGAGATGCGGCGCTCTCGCCAGCGTTTCGCACCTCGACGAGGTCCTCGCGGATCGGATCGCCATCGGCCAACGCCTCCATCGCGAGGGAGTTGTAGCTCAGAATCACAGAGAGGAGGTTGTTGAAGTCGTGCGCCACACCGCCAGCGAGGCTACCGATCGCCTCCAACTTCTGCGCCGCTTGGAGCCGCCCCTCTAGCTCTTGGCGCACCGCCTCGTCGCGCTTGCGCTCGGTGATGTCTTCGGAGATGCCGAGGAGGTACTTCGGAGAGCCGTCGGCGCCTTTGATGCAGACCTTGCGGGTGTGCAGCCAGCGGTCACCGCGGTGGGGTGTTCGCACGAGCTCTTCGGGGACGTCGACGGGCGCCCCGCTGGCGAGAACCTCGCGGTCCTTGCAGATGAAGAAGGCCGCTTGCTCGGGCGGAAAGAAATCACGGTCGCTCCGGCCGAGCAGCTCGCGGCGAGAGAAGCCCAAGAGCTCCTCGGTCGCCTTGTTCACCATCACGAAGCGCAGGTCCTGCGCGTCTTTGACGAAGACCATCAGCGGCACGTTCTCGACGACGGAGGAGACCAGACGCCACGAGTCGCGGATGTCCCGCTCCATACGCATTCGCTCGGTGACGTCGTGGCCGTAGGCGTTTACGTAGCCCGATGCTCGGACGGGGCAGATCTCGAAGCTGTAGCTCTGCTCGCCGCACTCCAGCTCGAACTGGCGACGCTCGCCATCACGCAACGCGGCATCGACCAGGGAGATCCACTCCTGCGGAACGGGCTGTCCTAGCGAGAGCTGCCAGCACGTCAGCGACGTTTGTGCCGCCGGGTTGGCGTAGCGCAACGTTCCGTCCGCTCCGATGCGCAGTACGGGCGAACGGTTCTCCTCGGGAAAGCGCGCCAGCCCCTCGATCTCTTCTTTGATGCGCCGTTGCTCGGTAACATCGCGCACGGTGTGGACCAGCGCGGTCACCCGCTGCTCCGCATCCAGGATCGGCCACGCCGCCAGGTTGTAGGTCCTTCCGTCCTGCTCGTATTCAGCCTCTTCTGGGCCTTCGCTCCGTACCGCGCGACAACAGGGACAGCCGGCGATCGGGCGGTCGGAGCCGTGGATCAGCTCGTAGCACTTGCGGCCGATCACCTGGTCCCGGGGCAGCCCGAGGGAGACGCAGCCCGCGCGGTTCATCTCGAGCAGCTCGTGGGTTGGCGAGATGACGCAGAGGATGTCGTCGATCGCGTCGAAGGCTACGCGCCAGGCCTCTTCGGAGGCGGCCAAGGCGACCTCGGGCATCGTAGGTGCGACTCTGTCGGGGGACGTGAGGGGGCACGCTGGGAAGGCTCGCGGCGCTACGCCATCGACCGCCGTCGGC
>JAGQJP010000387.1 GCA_020430585.1 Myxococcales bacterium
CTTCGGCGGCGTCTTCTTTTTCTTCTCGGGCCTCTTGGGAACCGGGGGCCGTCGCTTCGGTGGCTTCTTGGGGCGCGGCTTGCGCAGACGGATCGGACGCTGGCGCGGCTTCTTCTGGCGGATGGCCTTCTTTGTGGGCTGGTTCAGCGCCAGTTCGAGGGGGATCTCTTTGCACGCGGGAATCTCGAGCAGATCCGTCGATCCCCGATACTCGACGACGTAGACCCGGCCCACGTCGGAGCGCGGCGTCGATCCCTCGGGCTCGAGCAGCCTCTGCAGCATCGCCGCGCTGACACCCTGGCCGTTCCGCTTCGCGACGAAGCGGTCTTTGCTGCCGAGCTTGCGGCCGAGCTCGACGTCGACGCGTCTCGCGCCGTCGCTCTTGCGAATGCTGATGGAGACGGTCTCGTCGTGGCTCGAGGGATCGTAGACTTCGATGTCCAACGGCCGGTTCGACTGGCAGGGATCGGCGGACTGAGCGATGACGCGCCAAACGGGCAGCTGGACCTCGCGCAGCGCGAGGTAGTGCAGCCCGAGCGAGAAGGCCAGAGCCCCGACGAGGATCGAAAAGACAGTCTTCTTGCGGGTCATCGTACGCGCCACCAGAAACAAACGCGTCTTGTCGACGTTTCATTCCGTCGTGTAGTAGTGTAGCGGAATCGCCGCCACCTCAAAGGGAATTTAGTAAGGGTTTTCCTCGTATTGTCGCGGGTTCGACGCAGTCGATACTTGACTTTTACCCGAGAATCGGTAGCTTGTACCGACTGTTGTCGCAGAATCAGCCGTGGCCCGCGGGAGGTTGTTTGAAGATGAAGTTCGAGATCACGCACACGTTCGATGCGGACGTCGAGACGGTCCTGACCGCGATGTACGATCCGGCGCTCCACGAATTCTTGACCAAGGAGATGACGACGATCAACGAGATCGAGCAGCTCGAGAAGAACGACGAGGGCTCGCGCGTCGTGCGCCGCGTGCGGTACATGCCCAAGCCGTTGATCCAGAAGATCGGCCCCAAAGAGATCCCGCCGCGCTGGATGGAGTGGGTCGAAGAGTCGACCCTCGACCGCGGCGCCAAGACGGTGACGTTCCAAAATCGGCCGACGACCCAGAAGATCGCCAATCTGCTGGTCAATCAGGGCACGATGCAGTTCCGCTCGAAAGGGGCCAAGACCGAGCGAGTCCTCAAGGGCGAGCTGAAGGTCAAGGTCTTCCTCCTCGGCAAGATCGCCGAGAAGTTCATCTACAATCAAGCCTCTCGCATTCTCGAAGAAGAGGCGCGGGCGCTGAACAAGTTCATTCAATCGCGTTCGGCCTGAGGCCTGCGGTTCGACACCGTTCGAGTCCGCTTGGGGGCTGCTCTCCATCGCTCAACGCACGACTCGTCGCGCAGGCGCGAAGTGTAGCTCTTTGGCATCCCAACGGGCGCGATAGTGCCGCGTCTCGTTCTTTCGGATAATGTATTTCGCTGTTCCGCAGTCATCTTCGTCGTTCGACTTCTTGTAATCGTAGGAATAGTCGAGCGAGAGCGCCCCGTGTTCGAAGCGCGACCGTACCTTGCGCACCCGTAGCGTCTCGATCTCGCACGGCGTCTGCGTGCGGAGCTCTCCCCGTTCGAGGACACAGAGCGCCGGCGCCAGCACCTTGGCGAAGCGGAACCGACAGCTGACGCTGAAACTCGACGTCTGGCTCGGATCGTGGGGCGTGCTGGCGCGAATCTCGAAGTCGAGCGAGGGCAGCCCTCCGGGCAGCGTGCCGAAGCGCAGGTCGTGGACATTCGCGGCGGCGGTCGTTAGACGGAACGGCCTGAGCTCGGGGACCTGCGAGAGATCGACGGGATGCAGGTCGCCGCGTGAGCCGATCCCCTCGGGGAGACGCGCGACGACGACGCGGCCCTTCTCGGCGAGGTAGAGTGCGACGACGCCGCTGTTCATCGACCGTGGGAGCAGAAACACCGCGGCGAGCCGC
>JAGQJP010000388.1 GCA_020430585.1 Myxococcales bacterium
CTGAAGATCAGCGGGGCCATTGCTTCCGTCGTCGTAGGCGAGGACGACGTATCCGCCGAAGATCGAGGCGATCGTCGCGGGGTACCAGTAGAGGTGGTTCTCTCCGATTTTCCAGCGCGCCAGGACCCGCTGGCCGACGCGCAGCGGCGCCGCATCGGCGGCGATCGGCAACGCCAGACAGAGGATCCACCACACAAGCCAGCTGCGCCGCCATCTTCCCTCGACCATCGTCCCCACCTCCAGTTGGACCCAGTATCCGGTTCGCCCCGGCGGCTGTCAAGCCGGGGGCGACAGCACACCTGGGCGCTTGTGCTCGCGGCGAAAACGTCTTAGATCTGGGGTATGACCCCGCTGATCTTCAGTCTGCTGGCCTTTGGAATCTCGTTGGGAGCCGGCGTGCTCGGTGCGCTTCTCGGAATCGGGGGCGGAATCATCGTCGTCCCGGCCCTGACCTTGCTGCTCAAGGTCGATATTCGCTACGCGATCGGCGCGTCGATCGTCTCGGTGATCGCCACCTCGAGCGGCGCCGCTGCCGCCTATGTGCGCGAACGCCTGACCAATCTGCGGGTGGGTATGTTCCTCGAGCTCGGAACGACCGCCGGGGCTCTCACGGGTGCGTATCTGGCGGGTGTGATCGGCGGGCGCTGGCTCTATCTGATCTTCGGCAGCGTCCTCGCCTACTCGTCGGTGATGATGTTTCGCAAGCGCGACGGGGCGGTGAGCACCGCGCCGCGTTCCCCCGTTGCCGACCGTTTGCAGCTCCACGGCAGTTTCTTCGACGAGGCCCAGCACAAGCGGATCGACTACCGCGTCGCGCGGCCGGGCCTCGGTCTCGGCTTGATGTACGTCGCCGGAATCTCGAGCGGCTTGCTCGGGATCGGCTCGGGTGGCCTGAAGGTTCCGGCGATGGACCTGGCGATGGGGTTGCCGATCAAGGTCTCGACGGCGACGAGCAACTTCATGATCGGTGTCACCGCGGCGGCCTGCGCCGGCGTCTACTTCGCTCGGGGCGATATCGATCCCTTCATCGCCGCTCCCGTGGCCGCAGGCGTTCTGCTCGGCGCGACCGGCGGCTCACGGCTGCTTCCGCGCCTCAAGAGCTCGCTCGTGCGCTCGATGTTCGTGATCGTGCTGTTCTGGATCGCACTCGAGATGATTCTGCGGGGGTTGCGATGAACCGGTCGGCGGCAGCGTCGGACGACGAGCGGGCGAGGACGGTCGAGCTGTTGATCAGCCGCCTCTTGCGGATCGGCGTCTTCACCAGCTTCGCTGTGATCGTCCTGGGCGCGGTCCTCAGCTTCGTCGAGCGCTCCGAGCTTCTCACATCGCCCGATTTGCTGGTGCAGCTGATCAATCGCCCGAACCCGCTGCGCAACGTCACCGACGTGCTTCGCTCGGTCGCCCGCTTCGAGGGACGCGGGATCGTGATGCTCGGTCTGCTGCTCTTGATCGCGACACCGGTCCTACGGGTCTTCGTCTCGGCCTTCGTCTTTTTCTACCAACGCGACCGGATCTTCGTGTTGATCACGAGCGGCGTCTTCGCACTCTTGATGCTCTCGTTCTTGATCGGCACGGCGGGCGGGTGAGGGGTCGGGCGGTCAGTGCGACGCGTCGGCGGCACGTCGAGCGAAGACGCTGATACTCGCCACTTTGCCCGCGACCTGCGGCGCGAGGGCCTTGATCAGCGACGTCTTCGTCTCGGCGTTGCAGCAAGAGAGCAGCGCTTCGACTTCGGGCAGCTCGCTTTCGGTCGTCAACGATTCCAGCTGGTCGGCGTCGTAGACGAGGCGACTGCGCACCGCGACGTCCGTTAGACCGGCTCGCTCCAGGCCCGCCAGGTACTCGCTCTCCGAGATCGCGCCGCCGATGCAGGCGGCAACCATCGCGGCGTTTTCGCGGAACCAATCCGGGATCGCGTCGACGACGATGTCCGAGACCAGCATTCTCCCTCCGGGCTTGAGGACGCGGGCGATCTCGGCGAACACGCGCTCTTTCTCGGGCGAGAGGTTGATCACACAGTTCGAGATCACCCAGTCCACGCTCGCGTCCTCTACGGGCAACGCTTCGATCAGTCCCTTTCGCACCTCGACGTTCGTCACGCCCGCTTTGGCCACGTTGGCCCTGGCGCGCTCGATCATCGCATCGGTCATGTCGATGCCGATCACGCGGCCGCTGGGGCCGGCTTTCTTCGAGGCGATCAGCAGGTCGAGCCCCGCTCCCGAGCCGAGATCGAGGACGACGTCGCCCTCGCGCACCTCGCTGAAGGCGAGGGGATTGCCGCAGCCGAAGGAGCTCTCGGCGACGTCGCCGACCTCCGCCAGCTCCTCGGGGCGATACCCGGCGGTCTTCGCCAACGGGGCCTTCGCTTCACTCCCTGCGCAACAGCTCGGCGCGCAGCAACTCGTCTTCTGGATCGCGTCGCTGTATCGTTTCGAGATCTCGCTTCTTGTTTGTTCGGCTTTCTCTGTCATGGTCGTTCCTCCAGGGGGCTGCACGCGCTGGTCTTTGCAGCGAGGCAGCACGTTTCCAGTGCATCGGCTATCTTTCGCAATCGATCGACGACGTCGCTCACCATGAGCCAATAGCGTACTTGCTTGCCGTCGCGTGTCGACTTCAGCAGTCCCGCGTCTCGCAGAAGCGCGAGATGCCGCGAGACGACGGAGATGTCGATCGGAAAACGTTCGGCCATCTCCGAGACCGTCATCCCGCCACAACAGTCGGCGAGCTGACAGAACATCGTGATGCGGTTCGGATCCGACAGGGCTTTGAAGAGCCGCGGATCGAGAAGGTCGAGTAAGGGGTCACAGCAGAGAGACATCGCATCCTCGTTTGTTCGTTTGCGCGATGATGCAAATGTAAGATCGTCGATCGGATTTGTCAATTGGTAAATTGCACAAAGATGCAAATGTGGTCTCGTGTCGGCTTCGCCCTTTCGTCGACCGCCGCGCTCCCGTACAATGAGCGCACATCGACGGCGAAACGGATCGGGAAGACCGATGGATTTGGCGCAGCAGCTCATCGAGCGGATCACCAACAAGGATGCGACCGTCGGCGTGATCGGTCTCGGCTACGTCGGGCTGCCGTTGGCGCTGACGTTTGCGGAGCAGGGATTCAGGGTCCTCGGTTTCGACATCGATCAGGCGAAGGTCGAGGCGCTGACGGCGCGTCACTCGTACATCAGCTACATCGACGACGCCCGCTTGCAGCGCTTGTCCGTCGCGGTGTTCGGGGCGACGACCGATTTCACGCGCGTTCGCGATTGCCACGCGGTGCTGATCTGCGTGCCGACGCCGTTGACGAAGAATCGCGAGCCGGACATGAGCTACATCCAGCGGACCTGCGAGTCGATTTCGGCGTGTCTCGATCGCGGGCAGTTGATCGTCCTCGAGTCGACGACGTACCCCGGCACGACCGAAGAGGTGGTGCGACCGATCCTCGAAAAGAGCGGCCTCCACGTCGGCGAGAGCCTGTTTCTCGCCTACTCGCCGGAACGCGAAGATCCGAACAACCCGGACTACCACACCGGCAACATTCCCAAGCTCGTCGGCGGCTGCACCGATGCGTGCCGCGAGGTCGCGCTCGCGCTGTACGGCGGCATCGTCGAGCGCCTCGTCCCCGTCAGCTCCACACGGGTCGCCGAGGCGACGAAGATCGTCGAGAACACCTTTCGCGCGGTGAACATCGCGCTGGTCAACGAGCTCAAGATCGTCTTCACGCGGATGGGGATCGACATCTGGGAGGTGCTCGAGGCGGCGGGAACCAAACCCTTCGGTTTCATGAAATTCAAGCCGGGACCCGGCCTCGGGGGTCACTGTGTGCCGATTGACCCGTTCTACCTGAGTTGGAAGGCCCTCGAGTACGACTCGTCCTGCCGTTTCATCGAGATGGCGGGGGAGATCAACACCTTCATCCCCTACTGGGTCGTCAATCAGATCGTCGGTGGCCTATCTCAGCGCGGCGTCAGCCTCAAGGGCGCGCGACTGTTGATGATCGGCCTCTCCTACAAGAAGAACGTCGACGACGACCGCGAGAGCCCGGCCTACAAGCTGATCGATCTACTCGAAGAGCGCGGCGCCCGCGTCGACTACCACGATCCCTACATCCCCGCGATCAAGCCCACACGGCGCTATCAGTACCTCGCGGGGCGGCAGAGCGTGCCGATCGAGCGCGTCGCTGAGTTCGACGCGGTGATCGTCGCCACCGACCACGACTGCATCGACTGGGACGCCGTCATCGAGGGCGCGGCGATCGTCGCCGATACCCGCGGCGTCTATCGCGAGCTCGATCTTCCGAAGCTGATCAAGGCCTGAATTCAGAGCCCGACGGCCTTCGCGGTCGGTCGACCCTCGACTTGGCGTCGCCGTGCGGCGTCGTGCCAGACGAGACGGCCGTCGCGCACGACGGCGACCACCTCGCGCGTGGCCTGCAGGTCGTCGAGGGGATTGGCGGCGAGCAGCGTGATATCGGCGCGCGCGCCCGGGCGAATACGGCCGAGATCGGGTTGTCCCAGAATATCGGCAGCCCCGCAGGTCGCCGAGACGAGAGCTTGCTGTCGCGTGAACCCCGCGCGCTCGAGCTGTTCGAGCTCGAACCAAGGACAACCCGGGAGGCCGACGCCAGAGCCCGTGTCGGTGCCGAAGAGCAGCGGCGCTCCCGCGTCGACGCAGCGCTTGAGGTTCTCGCGCATGTAGCGCGATCCCGTGGTGATCAGCGACTCGCCGAAGAACTGGTTCGGGATCACACCGCGTTTGAGGGCGGCGTAGGTTGCCCGCAGAAACTGGCGCGGTTTCGCCTCGAAACGCTCGGGCTCGCGTTCGACGATCGCGATCAGCTCGTCGATGTGGTCGATCAAGCCGTAGGCGGCGAGCGTCGAGGTGAGGGGGATCTGGCGCGCCACGAGCTCGGCGACGTCGTCCTCCTCCATCGGCGCGTCGATCGGCAGGTGCTCGAGGCTGTCGAAGGGGACGCCGCGCAGGGTGCGCAGGTCGTCGAGGTAGACGTTGTGCAGGGCGACGCTGAGCCCGTAACGATCCGCCTCGCGGACGAGGGCGGCGATCAACGATGGTGAGAGCGTCGGAAGCGGTGACCGGGCATCATCGTAGGCTGTTCGTTGGTAGGCGACCTTGACGCACTGCGCCCCCGAGGCGTGGAGCTCTTCGACGACCCGCCGCACGTCGTCTTGGTTGCGGATCTCTTCGCGGATGGCGCCCGTGTAGAGCCGCAGCGGAAGTGGAAGCTTGCCCAGGTAGTGCGGATAGCCTCCGGGTGTGGTCAGCATCGGCCCGGCGTAGAGGATTCGGGGCGACTCGATCTCGAAGCGAGCGGCGCGTCGACTCAGCGAGCGCACGAGCTTCAGCGGCGCCGCCATGTCGCGGATCGTCGTGATCCCCGAGCGCAGCAGCGCCCTGAGATTGCGCTTCTGCTGACGAAAGACCCACAAGAGGTCCGTCGGCGTCGGAAGATCGCCGTAGAGCGGGCCCAGGGCGTGAAGGTGTGCGTCGATCAGCCCGGGAATCGCGTACAGACCCTCGCCGTCGAAGGGGCGCGCCCTCGGCTTGCGGCTCGACGCCAGCTCTCCGATCCGATGGCCGTCGATGTCGATGTCCACGCCCCATTCCGATGATCCGCTCTCGGGGTCGACGAGCGTCACATTGCAGATTCGATCGAGTCCCGAGGGGTTCCATTCTTTTTGCATCTCGTTTATGCTCCAAAGCGTTAGTTGAGTGACTAAATCTCATGGGACGAGTTTTAGTTTATCGACTAAAAAATGTCAAGGACGATGATCGTGACCAAGAGCGAGACGACGACGATGACCAAGCGGGAGGCGACGACCGAAGCGCTGATCGCGGCGACGGTCGAGCTGCTCGGCGAGAAGACCGCGGCGGAGGTGACGGTGAAGACCATCGCCGCCCGCGCCGGCGTCAATCACGGGCTGGTGCACCACTATTTTGGCTCGAAGGAGAACCTCCTCGCCGTCGCCGTCCGACGCAGCGCCGTGCGCCTCTACGATGGTCAGCCCGAAGCGCTACAAGCGGGGTACACGTTCCGCTTCTTCCGAGAGAACGCCGACCTGATCCGGATCCTCGCCCGCGTCGTTCTCGAGGGCTCCCCCGAGTTATTGACCCACCTCGCGCCGCCGCCGGCACGCTTCGACGGCTGGATCGAGCAGCTGACGCAGGTGCTCCAGCGCGTCGGCCTCTCCTCCGAGGTTGACCCCGTGATCCTCAACGCGCTGAGCGTCGCCGCGATGATGGGCTGGGTCGCCTTCCAGCCGCTCTTGCGAGAAGCCTTCCGCGTCGGCGAGGGGGCCGACGACGAGCTCCAGCGCTGGCTCGACCGGCTCGATGCCTTCGCCGCCGCTACACTCGACGTTTCGAACGGCCCCGATCGGACCCGCTGAGTCGGATGGCGGGTCGTCCACGCCCGATGAGCTACAGGAGGCCTTGAAACGGAGCGAATCTCCCAGACGCTCCTAGGGCGTCGGTCGGTGACGAGCCTGCCGCGCAGGAAGGGCCTCGCGATCGCTGTCGGGCGCTCGCAGATAGCGCGGCGCATCGGGGAGCAGACGGCGCAGGATCGCCGGGATGTCAGGGCGCCCGCCGCGCCGATAGTCCCGCAGCAGGATCTCGGCGGCGCTCCGCGCTTCGAGGCCGCGTACCTCGGTGAGGAAGTCCAAGACCAGCTCGACGAGGCGATGCAGGGCGATCGCGTGCGTTCGTCCGGCGGCGCCGACGAGCCACTCGCTGAACTCGGCGAGGCCCGCGTAGGCACCCGCGGCGCCTGCGATCAGCGCCGTCGCTTCGACGAAGTTCCCGCTGTTCTTGATCAGGTCGACGACCCGGGCGAAGCGGCGCATCCGCGCCAGGGTGGCGAAGTCGAGCAGCCGGTTCTCGAGGATCTCGTACGGCGGGTCGGGGCTGTAGATCATCCCCCACTCATCGCTGTGTCGCGCAATCGGCGTGCCGCGCAGGCGCTTGAGAATGCCGACTTGGATCTCCTGGGGCGCGAGCTCGCTCAGCCGATCGAAGCCTGCGGCGAAGCTCGCCTCGTCCTCACCCGGAAGTCCGACGATCAGGTCGGCGTGCACATGGACCCCGGTCTCGTCGCGCAGAAAGCGGAGATTGTGCTCCAGCGCGGCATAGTCCTGCCGGCGACTGATCCGCGCGGCGACGGCGGGATCGAAGGTCTGAATCCCGACCTCGAACTGGAGCGCTCCATCGGGGAACCGCGCGATGATCGTTCGCAGCTCGGCGGGGAGCCGGTCGGGGATCATCTCGAAGTGTAGGAACATCCCGGGGCGGTAGCGGGCGAGGAAGAACTCGAGGATCGCGCCGCTGTGTGCCGCCGAGAGGTTGAAGGTGCGGTCGATGAACTTGAATTGGTTGGCGCCGCGTTCCAGCAGCCGCTCGAGCTCAACGAGAAAGCGCTCGAGGGGTACCTTACGCACCCCGTTGTCCAGCGACGACAGGCAGAACTCGCAGCGAAAGGGGCAACCCCGCGACGCTTCGACGTAGAGCACGCGGTGGGCGATATCCTCCTCCAGATACTCGTCGTAGGGCAGCTCCAGCGCGTCAAAACGCGGCGGCGTCGCCCGGATCACGCGCGACGTGGGCCGCTCCCCGCTCTCCAGTCGATCGCAGAGCTCGCGGAAGGCGATGTCGCCCTCGCCGCAGATCACGTAGTCCGCGAGCTGGCAGAGCTCCTGTTCGTCGGTCTCGTGGCTCACCTCGGGCCCGCCGAGGACGATCGTCAGCGCTGGGCGCAGCGCCTTGAGCTGCCGCACGACGGCGAGGGTCGGCGTCGCGTTCCAGATGTAGACCGAGAGGCCGAGGAGGTCGGGCTGGTCGGCGAGAAGCGCCTCGACGATCTCGAGGGGCGCGCGGGCGATCGTAAACTCCCGTAGGTGTGCGTTGGCCCGCAGCGAGCCGAGGTTGGCGAGCAGGTAGCGCAGGCCGAAGGCGCTGTGGATGTGGCGCGCGTTGAGCGTGGCGAGGACGATCTTCACCGCGGCATCCCTCGCGCGCCGTCGACGCAGATGTCGACGACGATCGGATCGTGGTCCGAGAGCTCGATGCCGTCGACGATCGGTTTGGCGATCGGTTCGGGCGGGAGCGCTCCGGCGTCCTCCTCGAGGCGCGCGGGGCGCACGCCACGGCCCGCGAACCAGTCGATCTTGAGCGGGGCGACACCCTTCCAGGGCTTGAGCTTCCACTGCAGGATCCGCACGAAGATCCCCGGCAGATGGTCGCGCACCTTGCTCTCCGACTCGTAGGTTCCGACCTCGTAGCGCGTGGTGCCGACGGCCATCGCGTTGAAGGGCTCCCACTGGTACCCTGCGGCGACGAGCTCGTCGAAGACCGGCTTCTCGTAGAGCTGCTGCGGGTGGAGGTAGTGGTGCATCGCGTCGGGGAAGGCGCCGCGCACCATCTTGGCGCCGATGTTCTTCAGCAGCCGGGGGATCGTCTGCACGTCGTAGGTCGTGGTGTTGAAGTCACCACCGATCAGCGTCGCCGCTCCGTCACAATGTCGCCCCAGCGCAGCGAGCAGGTCGCGCAGCTGCGCCGCCCGCTGCGACGGCCCGGCGATCGAATCGAGATGACAGGCCGCGACGACGAGGCGGCCCTGCGGCGTCTCGAGCTCGGCCCAGAGCGCCTTCTTGTGTCCGAGACGCTTCTCCGAGCTGTGGAACTTGTCCTTGCTGATCGCCACCGAGACGTTCTGTCCGCGACGAAAGGGGAAGCGCGAGAGGATCGCGTTTCCGTGCAGGCTCTCGGCGTTCGGCCGATCGACGCGGCGGTCACGGGTGTCGCCATGGTCGAGGCAGAGGTAGGAGTTGCCGAAAAGATAGCCCATTTCGAGGTGATCGGCCAGCTCGCGGGCGACGTGGAGGTTGTTCGAGCGCGCCATCCCCCAATCGACCTCGTTGAGAAGCAGCACGTCGGCGTCTCGAAGGCGCGGCGTCTCGTGGAGATAGCGCTTGAGCTCAACGAGGTGCGTACCGCGCTGAATGTTCCACGCAGCGACGCGGACGAAGCGCCGTTCGGGCCGTTCCGTCACGGGAGACGGGCGGTAGTCGACGCCC
>JAGQJP010000389.1 GCA_020430585.1 Myxococcales bacterium
CAGCGTTTCGGCGAGCCGTTCGATGGCGCTGGCGTTGTGGGCTCCGTCGAGCAGGTAGAGTGGCGCGTTCTCCGAGAGCCAGCGTGCGAGCTCTTGCGTCGAGCGCGCGCGACGACCCGCGGGGCCACGGATCTCGCAGCGACCGGGCCACTCGGCGTGACACAGTCCCTCGATCAGCTGCCCTACATCGCCTTGCACCTCGAGCTCGCGCTCGCAGAGCGCCGCGGCTTCGAGGGCGAGCAGGGCGTTCTCGATCTGGTGCGGGCCGACGAGGGGGATTTCGATCTCGCCAGGCCTCGACGCGAGCTGGAATCGACTGCCAGCGAGGGTGCACGACCGCCGCTCGAGATCGTCGAGGCTCGGAGCGAAGCGCAGCTCGGCGCGTTGTCGCAGAGCGGTCTGCCGCAGGAGAGCCTCGATCTCGGGCGTCTGGCGGGCGGCAGCGACGGGGCGGCCGGGCTTGATGATTCCCGCTTTGTGGCGCGCGATCGAGAGTAGATCGGGGCCGAGGAGCTGCTTGTGATCGAGTCCGATCGCCGTGATCACACTGACCAGCGGGTCCAGGACGTTGCTGTTGTCGTAGGTCCCGCCGTAGCCCGTCTCGACGACGGCGATCTCCGCGCCGACCCGGGAGAGCCAGAGCAGACCGAGGCCCAACATCAGCTGCCCGAACGAGCGAAAGCACTTCTTGTCGCCGTGATAGATCCGATCGGCCAGCGGACGCACCTCATCGACGAGGCTCTCGAGCGCCTCGGCGGGGATCCAATCGCGCCCGAGGCGAATTCGCTCGCGCAGATCGCTGAGGTGCGGTGAGCTGAGTTGCCCCACCCGATGGCCCGCGTGTTGCAGCGCGGCGCTGATCAGGGCACAGGTCGAGCCCTTGCCGTTCGTGCCCGCGACGTGGACGATCCGCAGCTTCTGCTCGGGGTTTCCGAGCGCCGACAAGAGCGCGCGGCAATCCTCTAGCGTCGAGAAGAACTGGAGCTCGCTCGGGCGCTCGAGCGCGGGCTTCGGCTCACTGCGAAAGATGTACGAGTAGAGATAGTCGCGTGCGGCGGTCGTCGACATCGGTCACCGTTTCGCGCCACGCGACTCGAAAGCGACCGCGTTGGTGACCCTCACGCCCTGATCCCAGATCCGACGAAAGGCGCCGAGTTGGCAGTAGATCTGCGTCGACGAGCCGCCATCGAGGTTGAGGGCGTCGCGACAGCCGAAGCCACCATCGCTCTCGGCGTCGGCGAAGAGGCGCGCCAACTCCGCCGTTTCGAGAGAGGCGGTGCTGACGACGAGCACGATCCGTTCGGGGGACTGGATCCCCAATGCCGTCCTCCGCGCCTTTTGACGCTTGAGCTTGGTCGGCTTGCCATCGACGACCAGACGTGGACCACACTCGATCGCGAAGTCCAGCGCACGAGGCGTCCGAAATCGCTTCGCGTGGGTCAGCGCCGCGCGCTGGCCGACGACGCTGAAGACGCCCCAATCGGCTTGACGCAGGGGATTGAGCTGCTTTCCCCGATCGACCAACAAGCCGAGCGAGCGGGTCGGGTAGACGGTGAAGAACCCACCGTTGACCGCCAGGGGAACGCGATCCCGCTTCGCCATCGCCGAGACGAGGGCGCGATCGTCGCCAACGCTCGGCGCCACGAGGATTCGCGGGCGAAATAGGCGCAGATCGATGCGAAACGCCATGACGCGCGGGCTCGTACCGAAGAAGCCGCTGCGTATCGTCTCGTGGAAGGCGAAGCCGCGGGTCAACTCTTTCCATTTCGTCGGCAGTCCCAGTGCGATCTCCATTCGACGTCGGTCGGGGCACTCTATTTTCTTATGCCGACAGTCGCATTGCAAATGCATTGTCGCGCCGCGCGTTTTTTGGCACGATCGATCGGGACGTCGCGCCGTCGCTCGATCTCGATCGCTCGATCGCTCGATCGCGACGAAAGGAAGATTGGGATGCGGATTGCGGTACGCTTGTGCCTGTTGGTGGTGCTGTCGACGAACGCGGTCGGAGTCGGCGCCGACCCGACCAAGGTCGCAACGCGCGTGCGGCCGACCTTTGCCAAGACGTGGGATCGCGCTCACTTCGATCACGGCCTGCTCGACCGGTTGCTGCAGCGCCACGTCAAGGCTGGACGCGTCGACTACGCGGCGTTGGCCAACGAGCGGGCGACGTTGGACGAGTACCTCTACCGCGTCGCCGAGACCGATCCCGCGGCGCTAGCCGACGACAACGAGCGATTCGCATTCTACATCAACGCGTACAATGCCGTCACGCTGCGAGCGGTGCTCGATCGCTTGCCACCCGACGCGACGAGTTGGCCGCGCTTTAGCGTGACGAAGGTCAAGGGCTTCTGGAAGGGCTTCGCCTACCGTGTCGGGCGGCGCGACCTCACGCTGGACCAGATCGAGCACAAGATTCTTCGCCCGCTCTTCAAGCGGCCTCGCGTGCACTTCGCGATCGTCTGCGCCTCCAAAGGCTGTCCGGCGCTCGCCAGCCGCGTCTATCGGCCAGCGACGCTCAAGGCGCAGCTGGAGGCGGCGGCGCGCGCCTTCTTTCGTCGGAGCGACGCGCTGCGCGTCGAACGCGAGAAGAAGATCGTCTACCTCTCGCCGCTGTTTCAGTGGTTCAAGAACGACTTTCGAGCCTATCCCTACCACCACGAGCTGGAGTTCGTCGCCAACTTCGTCGACCCGTCGCTGGCGCGATTTCTTCGCCGCGAGCGGGAGCGGTTGACGATTCGCTACCTTCCCTACGACTGGACGCTGAACGTCAAGTGACGGCGCGCCCGCAACGTGAATCGCCGTCGCGCGGAGAGGGGCTTCTGCTCGCGATGTCCGCGGGATTGCTGCTCGCGGCCTCGCTCGTTTGCGGATTCGCCCCACTGGGGTTGGCCGCCTGGGTCGCTCTGGTCGTCGGCGCTTGCGCTCTGCTGCTCCCGCTCGTCGCATACGTCAGCTGGCGCCTACGAGATCGTGTGTTGCCCCTCCGTTGGTGGATCGGGATCATCCTCGTCGCCCTCGCCGCGCGGGTCGCCGTCTGTTTCTCCGGCCCGATCCTCTCCGACGACATCGGGCGCTACCATTGGGACGGAAAGGTGCTCTGGCACGGGATCAATCCGTATCTCTACGCGCCGCACGCCGAGGAGCTCGACAAGCTCCCGCTGGACCCCTGGGATCAGCGGGTCAACCACCCCTGGTACCACACGGTCTACCCGCCGCTCTCGCAGCTCCTCTTCGCGCTCGCCTACCGACTCGATCCCTCGGGCATTGCCGGGTTGCATCTGCTCTTCCTCGTCGCCGAGCTGCTGGGGTTCTGGCTGCTCTGGGGGCATTTGGGGCGTCGGGGGTCGCCGCGCTCGGGGCTCTTGCTGCTTTGGCTCAACCCGCTCCTCGTCTTCGAGGGCTACGCCCCCGGGCACCTCGATCTCTGGCTCTTGCCCTGCGTGGCGTTGCTGATCGGCGCCGTCCTCGAACGACGCGCCGTCTCGACCGGGCTCGCCCTCGGTTGCATCGCCTTGATCAAGCCGCTCGCCCTTCTGTTCACGCCGGCTTGCATGCGCGAGCTCGGCTGGCGCAAGACGGTCCTCGCCGGGATCGTCTGTGTCGCGCTGATCGCCGTCGGATACGCCCCATTCCTTGCGGCAGGAGAGCGCCTGTACAGCTCGATGCTGCGGATGGCCAATGAATGGACCTTCAACGGGAGCCTCGCGGCGTGGCTCGAATCCCTCCATCCGACGAAACACGCGGTGGCCCACAAGCGGGCGGCGCTCGTGATGCTCTCGTTGATCCTTTTGGCGACGTGGTTGGCTCGGGATTGGCTCGCTCGCGCGATCGGCGCGTCGCTGGCCTGGATCATCTGCACCCCGGTTCTTTTTCCCTGGTATCTGATCGGCTTTGCGCCACTCGTCGCGCTGCGAGGGGATCCGGCGTTGCTCGTCGCCTTCGCCCTCGCCCCGCTTTCGGAGCTCGTCGTGGTCGAGTGGCAGCTCGCTGGGCATTGGCATCCGTTGGGTTGGGCCTCGTGGGTCCTGTACCTGGCGTTCTACGGGGTTTTGTTGGGGGCGCTCGTCTCGCGTCGCGGCGTCTTCGCGCCAAAGAACGTCGCCAGCGGGCTCGACGGGCAGCGATCCTCGAGGAACGCGCCGAAGACGTAGCCTAGAATCCGGCGACCGGCCATGTAGCTTCCGTAGAGGTTTCCCGAAACCTTGGAGGTCCCAGCGTGGCGCCTCTTTCGTCGCACGGGGATCTCGACCACCCCCAGCCCGCGTTGAGCGGCTTTGACCTGCATCTCGATCGTCCAGCCGAAGTCCGGATCGGCCATCTCGAGCGTCTCCAGCGCGCGCCGGCGGATCGCTCGGAAGGGGCCGAGATCGGTGTATCGCACGCCCCAGAAGAGGCGTACCAGCTCACAGGTGAGGGCGTTGCCGAAGCGTTGAACCGGGGTGAGGGCTCCGGGATCGGCGTCTCCGAGCACCCGAGAGCCGACAACCAGCTCGATGCCGGGGTTGTCGAGGGCCTCGACGACCGCGGCGAGGTCGCTCGGGTCATCGGAGCCATCGCCGTCCATGAAGACCAAGATCTCAGCGCCGGTGGCGGCGATTCCCCGCAGACAGGCACTGCCGTAGCCGCGTCGCGGCTCGATCACGGCGGTGGCGCCGAGGCGGCGGGCGACGTCGACGCTCTCATCGGTCGACCCGTTGTCGGCGACGATCACCTCGTCGACGAGGGTCCGATCGACCTGTGGCAGCCACTGCGCGATGTTCTCCGCCTCGTCGAGAACGGGCACGATCAGCGCCACCGTCTGCTGGCGGTACATTCGCTACGCCCGACGCTTGGCCTGCGAGATCTCGAGAAACCGCATCCGTAGGTCGTAGAGCAGCGTTTCGAGCAGCTTCGCCTCGTCGCCGGTGAGGTTGCCGACGGTCTTCTCGCGCAACATCGAGAGGATGTCGATGTTCTGCTTGGCCAGCGTGAGATTGAGCGTCGCTTCCCCCGTCTCGGGGTGAGCGATCAAGCCGAGGTAGGTCACCGCCGATGTGCTCACCGACAGGATGAACGTCGAAAAATCGATTGCGGCGTCGCCGCGCGGTTGTGCGCCATCCATCTCGGGTCTCCGTACGGTCGCAAACGACGAACTGGGAAGGGCGACTAGGGTTTCTTCTTCTTCGCGCCACCCGCATCCGCTGTCGCTTGCGCGCTGCCCGCCGGGATGTTGATGAAGAGGGCGCGCTCACTCGCGTCGGGGAGAGCGGAGAGATACTTGTCCAGCTCGTCGCGTTTGAGGATTTTGTCCCGCAAAAACCGTGGCTGTAACCGTTTGTCGAATAAGAGATCCTGCTTCATACGGCCTCCAGGCTCCAATCTGAAGGCCCTATTGTAGGGATTCTCGTCCGCCTGTCAATGGGGCGCGCGACACGGTGATCGACGAACCCGGCGGTTTTCTCGCGTATATCATGGGGTTCTAACCGATGTGGAAGCGGTGGAGAGGGTATACCGGCTCGATTCTGGGACGCTCTTCGCGATTTTGCAGCTGGGCCTGCGGATTCCCTTCTGGCAATGATGTCCAGTCGCATGTCGTGCAGACGACGACGCGAGGTAGCCCGATCAATGGCTGATGGCACAGCGGACAAATGGCTTTGTCACGATCGTTTCTCGTCTCCATCTTCCCCCCTGAGAATCACCATCGGCGAAGCCTGTGCTTACGCTCTGTGCGGTAACCCACTAGAGGGTAGCACAGGGTCTGGTTGGTCGTCAACGCCATTTGGCTCCGATGACGGCGCGATTCTTGCCAACGCGAACACATGAGTGCGTTGGTGTATGTCTTTTGTACCTCTCGGCTCGTCGAGTCGCTTCGAGTAACGAGCTTCATCGATTTGCGATGGCGCGCTCTCGGCGAAATAAAATCGGCTGCGCCGGGGTTGAAAGAGGCGATTCGGTATGGTAGGAAAACCTGTTCTGAATCGAGCGAGTTCTACAACTACAGAAGGCTACGGGCTGCACGATGGAAGGTGATGTTCGCGTAATCAATGAGATGGTGAAACAGGAGAGCGTCTTTGTCGAGCGGGTCCTCGGCGAGGTGAGCAAGGTGATCGTTGGGCAAAAGGCGATGGTCCAGAAGATCCTCGTCGGCTTGTTGACCGGCGGGCACATACTGCTCGAGGGCGTGCCGGGATTGGCCAAGACGACGGCGATCAAGACGGTCTCGGACGCGCTGCAGACGAGCTTTCAGCGCATCCAATTCACCCCGGATCTGCTACCCGCCGATATCATCGGCACGATGATCTACAATCCACAATCGAACGTCTTCACCGCGAAGACCGGACCGATCTTCGCCAACCTGATCCTCGCCGACGAGATCAACCGGGCGCCAGCCAAGGTTCAGAGCGCCCTGCTCGAGGCGATGCAAGAGCATCAGGTGACGATCGGCGATACGACCTATCCGTTACCCGAGCCGTTCCTGGTGATGGCGACGCAGAACCCGATCGAGCAAGAGGGGACCTACTCGCTGCCGGAGGCGCAGGTCGACCGCTTCATGCTCAAGCTCGAGGTGACCTACCCGACCAAGGAGGAGGAGCTCGAGATCATCGATCGCGTCACCGCCCAGGTGAAGCAGAGGGCCGAGGCGGTGGTCTCGCCCGAGGAGCTGCTGCAGGCGCGGAACGTCGTCAGCCAGGTCTACCTCGACGAGAAGATCAAGCGCTACATCGTCGACATCGTCTTCGCCACGCGCGAGCCGGCGCAGTACGGACTGCGCGAGCTGGCGGATTTCATCGAGTACGGTGCCTCACCTCGAGCGAGCATCTATCTCGCCCTTGCGGCCAAGGCCCACGCGTTCTTGCGCCACCGCGGCTATGTGATCCCCGAAGATATCAAGAGCA
The DNA here is from genome assembly GCA_020430585.1 of Myxococcales bacterium. GTDB lineage: Bacteria > Myxococcota_A > UBA9042 > JAGQJP01 > JAGQJP01 > JAGQJP01. Next base: position 6,876 of record JAGQJP010000389.1, read on the forward strand.
TCGGCTTCGACGTGTTGCGCCACCGCGTCATTCCGACCTACGAGGCCGAGGCGGAAGAGCTCACCAGCGTCGATATCATCAAGCGCATCTTCGAGGTCGTCGAGGTTCCCTGAGCCCGAGCGAGACGACGGAACCGAAGGCAGGAAAGTCGATGATACCGAAAGAGCTGATCAAGAAGATACGCAAGATCGAGATCGTCACCAACCGAATGGTGAACGAGCAGCTGGCTGGCCGCTACCACTCGGTATTCAAGGGTCAGGGGATGGATTTCGACGAGGTGCGCCAGTATCAGCCGGGCGACGACGTGCGGCTGATCGACTGGAACGTCTCGGCGCGCCAAGGCGACCTGTTCATCAAGCGCTACGTCGAAGAGCGCGAGCTGACGGTGATTCTGCTCGTCGACGCCAGCGCGAGCGGCACCTTCGGCACGCGCAAGCGCTTCAAGAACGAGCTGATCGCCGAGCTCAGCGCGTTGCTCGCCTTCTCGGCGATCAAGAACAATGACCGCGTCGGGCTGATCATCTTCACCGACCGCGTCGAGAAGTTCATCCCGGCGAAGAAGGGCAAGAAGCACGTGCTTCGCGTGATCATGGAGATTCTCAACTTCCGGCCCAAGGGGCGGGGGACAGACCTCAGTGTCGGCCTGACCTATCTCGATCGAATCTCGAATCGCAAGAGCGTCGCGTTTCTGCTCTCGGACTTTCTCACCGAGGGCTTCGAGAAAGCGATCGGCATCATGAGCCGCAAGCACGATCTGATCCCGATCGTCGTCTCCGACCCGGCCGAAGAGGAGCTGCCGAACATCGGTCTGGCCCACCTCGAGGATCCCGAGACGGGCGAGCTCTATCTGATCGACACCTCGAGCCCCCGCGTACGGCGCAAGTTCGCCGAGCAGGCCCAGCGCGAACGGTTCATTCGCGAATCGCTCTTTCGCCGGCTGCGGCTCGACTTCATCAACATTCGCACCGATCGACCGTATTTGATGGCTTTGGTGAACTACTTCAGGATTCGGGCACAGCGGTACTGAGATGCAGAGCACGATGTTTCGGACGATAGTGGTGTGTATGGCGATCGTGATCGCGGCGAGCGTTTCCTGGGCGCAGAACCCAGTTCCGCCGACGCTCGATCCGAAGCCCGCACCGAAACCCACGCCCGCACCGAAGCCGACGCCCGCACCGACGTTGAAGCCGGCGCCCGCGCCGAAACCGGCGCCCGCACCGACGTTGAAGCCGGCGCCCGCGCCGAAACCGGCGCCCGCACCGAAGCCGACGCCCGCACCGACGTTGAAGCCGACGCCCGCACCGAAACCGATGCCCGCGCCGAAGCTGAAGCCGGCGCCCGCGCCGAAACCGACGCCCGCGCCGAAGCTGAGCCCGACATTGAAGCCGACGCCAGCGCCGAAGCGGACGCACAAATCGGGTCGACGGCTCGAGCGCCTCGGCCCGCTGGCGATGCGGCTGACCGATGGAGATGTCACGATCGAGACGCGGATCGTCGGAGCCCCGGACAAGATCCACGTCGGGACCGTGCTGCACTGGGTCGCCGTCGTGTCGACACCATTGGGTTACGAGGTCAAGCCTCATCGCGATCCCGCGGTCGAGCCGTTTCGGCGGATGTCCGCGCCGCGCACGACGGAACCGAAAACGGTCGGCGGACGTCTCGAGCACCGCATTGCGATCGACCTTCTCGTTCTGCGCAACGGGCAGCGGGTGATCCCTCAAATTCCGCTCTACGTGACAACGGACAAGCAGCGGATCCTCGGGCTCAATGCGCCCGCGCTGCGGGTGAAGATCGCCCGCCTGTTGGCTCACGAGAACAACCCCAGCCTCAAGCCGTCACGCGGGCCCGTCTCGATTCAGCATCGGAACTGGACGCTGATCTGGAGCCTGGTCGTCGGCGGCTCGCTACTCCTGGGAGGGTTGATCGCCTTCGTGATCGCGCGCCTTCTGGCCCGATCGCGCCGCGCCGAGATTCCGCTTCCCCCGCCGCGACCGGCGCACGAGATCGCCCTCGAAAAGCTCGAGACGATCCGTCGCGACGGCTTGATCGCCCGCGGCGAATTCGAGGTCTTCTCGCTGCGCGTCTCCGAGACGTTTCGGGAGTATCTCGGGAACCGCTTCGGCTTCGAGTCGCTGGAGATGACCACCTCCGAGCTGATCGAAGAGCTCGGGCGGTACCCGATCAGCGCCTTTCCGCTGGTCCACTTCGAGACGTTCCTGCATCAATGCGACCTGGTGAAGTTTGCCAAAGTCGTACCGAGCGTCGGTGAGATGGAAGAGTTGCTGCGCGTCGCCCAGGAGACGGTCGTGCGCACGATGCGCGTCGCCGAAGCGCCGTCGCGAAGTGACGCCACCTTGCCGCCGCCGCCGTCTGGAAACGAAGGGGCCGCTCCCCGTGAGCAAGGAGCGGGGCGATGAAGTCGAAGCGTACGCTCCTGGGTGTGTTGCTGGTCGCCTCCTTGGCGCTGATCCCTCTCTATCCCTATCTCCAGGCGTGGTTGAAGGGGAAGGGGCTCGTATTCGCGAACCCCTGGTACCTGCTCCTGCTCTACCTGATTCCCCTCTGGGCGCTGATGCGTTGGTTCGTCACGCGCGAGGGGACGCTCAAGTTCTCGAACGTGCGCACGCTCAAGCAGATCTCGCCCGGGTTCCGTGCGCGACTGGCTCGTGTGCCCTGGGTCTTGCGGCTGCTGGTTCTGGCCCTATTGGTCGTCGCCTTCGCGCGTCCGCAGAAGGAGGATCAGACCGTCGCGGTCGAAGGGGAGGGCGTCGACATCGTGATCTGCCTCGACCTCTCGATCTCGATGAACGCGATCGACAAGAGCTACGAGCAGATTCAAGCCCTGATCTCCGCTGGAAAGCAGCCCAAGAATCGCTTCGAAGTGGCTCGCGAGGTGCTCAAGAATTTCGTCTCGAAGCGCAAGGCCGACCGGATCGGGCTCGTCGTCTTCGGGCGCGACGCCTTCCTCAGCTTTCCGCTCTCGACGGATCGCGATCGGCTGTTCAACAAGATCGACGAGCTCGGCCTCGACGATCGGATCAGCGGCCGGGGCGAACACTGCTCGAACAACTGTACGATTAGCGGCGCCGGGACGGTGATCGGTGACGCCCTGGCGCAAGCGTTCAATCTCTTGCGCGAATCGAAGCTGAAGAGCCGCGTAATCGTGCTGATCACCGATGGCGAGGAGTTCATCCCCAAAGACGATCCCCCGGAAGACCACGTGAAGGCGACGGTCATCTCGGAGTATCTGGCGAATCGGCAGGACGTCGACCCGATCAAGATCTACACGTTCCTGATCGGCTCCCAGAGCCAGCCCTATATTCCGGCGACCGACTTCTTCGGGCGCTCGACCTATCGTCCGGTGAACTTCTCGGTCAATCCGAAGTTGCTGCAGGACATCGCCAAGAAGAACGGGGGCCAGTTCTATCCGGTCTATGACGAAGAGATGTTCAAACGTGATTTCAACAAGTTAGTCAAGAGCAAGTTCAAGGAGACGATCAAGTTCAAGCGAGACGACGTGTTCCCGCCGATCTTGCTCGCCGCCTTCTGCCTGCTGTTTTTTGAATTACTCTTGCAAGTCGCAGTGTTGCGCAGGTTTCCATAAGGCCGTCGATGCAGAAGACGTGGGATTGGGCCAACTGGCCCGAGTTGTGGTGGTTGCTACCCGTACTGGGCGCGCTGGTGTTGCTTTTCATCGTTCACGCGCTGTTGCGACGGCGGTCTCACAGGCGCTTGAGCGATATCGATGGCTTTCGCGCCCGTCTGGACACCTCCTCACCGGTTCGGCAGTGGCTGCGCTTCGTGCTCGTGACGCTCGCGGTCGGGTTGCTGGTCGCCTCGCTCCTGCGACCGAAATACGGCTATCGCAAGACCGTCTTCAAGAACAAAGGGATCGATATCGTCGTGGCGCTCGACGTCAGCCGCAGCATGTTGACCCGCGACGTCCCGCCGAGCCGAATCGAGGCGGTCAACCTCGAGGTCTCGACGTTGATGACCAAGCTCCAAGGGGGGCGCGTTGGATTGGTACCGTTCACCTTGCTCGCTTGGGTGCAATCGCCGTTGGTCTCGGACTTCAACGTGATCCGCAAGTACCTCGAGGGGCTCGATCCGAAGAGCTACAAGAAGGGCGGCACGCAGATCGGCCGGGCGATCATGCAGGCGATCGACGTGCTGACGGGCGAGAGGCAGGCGGCGAAGGTCAAGTCCAAGGGCGGCAAGAGCAAGAAGCTGCGAGGCAGCAAGAACAAGGTGATCCTCCTCTTTTCCGACGGGGACGACCACGACTCGAACGCGATGGAAGCGGCGCGCAAGGCCGCGTCCAAGGGAATTCGAATCTACACGATCGGCGTCGGACGGGTCACCCGCGTCGGCGGAAAGCGGATCGCGTCGCTGCACTGCGTGCCCGATCCCGACAATCCGAGCGGCGCCTGCATGACCTACAAGGGGAAGGAAGTCGTCGCCGACCTCAACGACGGGCTGTTGAAGAAGATCGCCAAGACGACGAGCGGCGGCTACTTCCATCTCTACCGCAAGCCCGTCGCGACGGCGATCTACGAGAAGATCGACAAGCTCGAGAAAGACGAGTACGCCTCGAGCGAGCGCGACCGCAAAGAGGACCGCTTCCAGCTGTTCCTGTTGCCGGCGTTCATCCTGTTGTTGCTCGAGGGGATCCTCGGCGACCGGGCGTTTCGTCGGCGGAGCAAGGAGGGATGATGAGTCGCATCGCGATCGGCGCCTTCGTCCTGGCGAGCATCTTCTGGACGACCAACGGCGACGTGGAAAGCGGTAACCGCTTCTACTCGAAGGGCGCCTTCGCCAAGGCGCTCAAGGCGTACAAAGAGGCGGAGTCCGATCTGCCGGCCAAAACGTACGCTCTGAACTACAACAAGGGCACGGTGCTGACGCGGCTCAAGAGCTATCAGTCGGCGGTGATCGAGTTTCAGAAGGGCTGTGACGTTCACGACAAGTCGCTGCGTGCTCGATGCTACTTCAATCTGGGGACGGCCTACGCGCTCTGGGCCCTCGAGAAAGAGGAGCTGGTTCGCAGCGGGAAGAAGAAAGACAAGAAGCTCAAAGAGGACAAGATCGACGACGCCCGGCAGATGGCGAAACGATTGTGGCGCAACGCCGTCGATGCCCTCGAGCAGGCTCTGGCGCTCGATCCGAAGATGGCCGACGCGCGCCATAACCTCGAGGTCGCGCTGCTCCGCGTCGATCCGGCCTGTGAGGTGCGGGACGACAAATACGAGGACAACGGCAGCTACAAACAGGCCAAACCGCTCGCCACCAAGAGCGAGAAGTGGCAGAGCGTCGACGATCTCGTGCTCTGCAGTGACGACGAGGATTGGTACAAGGTCGAGTTGAAGAAGGCCGGGCGGCTGCAGGCCGAGGTGAAGGCGAAGGAGGGGGGAACGGGCAAGCTCTCCCTCGAGCTCTACGCGCCGAACGGGACCACCCGTCTGTCCCCCAAGGGCGAGACGCCGGGGACCGAGGTCGAGCTGCCGAACGTGCCGAGCTCGGGCCACTATCTGCTGCGCGTTCGCGGAATCGAGTCCGCCGAGCGGGACTATACGTTGAAGTATCGGGCGATTCGACCCTGCTCCGAGAAAGAGGACAGCTTCGAATCGAACAACACCCCGCAGACGGCGAAGCTGCTCAGCGCGAAGAGCTACAAGAAGCTGATGCTCTGTCGCGACGACCTCGACTGGTACCGTGTCGAGCTCAAGCGCGACGAGGGGCTGATCGCCCGGATCAAGTTCTCGGGAGATGACGGGAAGCTGCGGCTGCGCGCCTTCGATTCGACGGGGACGAAGGCGCTCGTGACGGCGACAGCGGAGGAGGGCGGCGTCTATCAGCTGCGCCTGAACAATCCCGGAGCCGGGTCCTACCTCCTCGAGGTGGCGGGGATCGACCACGCCGAGACGCCCTACGAGCTCGAGGTCAAAGTGATCCCGCCCTGTCGGCAGCGCGACGACAAGTACGAGGAGAACGACACGCCCGAGCAGGCAAAGCGGCTCAAGCCGGGGATCTACAAGAAGCTCCAGGTCTGCAAGGGCGACCCCGACTACTTCAAGATCAAGCTCGGGGCGACCGACAGCCTCTTTGCCAGCGTGACCTTCGATCCGAAAGAGGGCAAGGCGCCGAAGCTATTGCTCTACAAGGTGAACCCGCTGCAGTCGACGATTCCCAAGCCGATCGGGCTGCCGACAGGGAACGACAGGACCCGACTCGTCGTGCTCTCGACCCCGGGCGAAGGCGAGTACTTCGTTCGGATCAGCGGTGAGATCGGGTACACTCTGGCGCTCGAGAAGAAGCCGCCCTGCCCGAAGGGCGACGACGCCTTCGAAGAGAACGACTACCCGGCCAACGCGACCGTGCTCAAGAAGGATGGGACGATCTTGGCCCGCGTCTGCCCAAAGGACAACGACTACTTCAAGGTCTCGGTGCCTGCGAATCATCAGCTCTCGGCGAGCATCGTCTTCGATCACAATGCGGGAGATCTCGACCTCTCGATGCTCTCCGACGACGGAAAGGGCGGCACCAAGACGATCGGATCGAGCCGCAAGAGCAGCCCGAAGCGTCCCTTCGAGGCCCTCGTGCTCAAGACCGAGACGGCCAAGACCGTCTATCTACTCGTCGACGGCAGGAAAGGCGCGTCGAACTTCTATCTTCTCGACATCAAACGCAAGAAGTTGCCGCCGCCGAAGAACGACAAGAAGAAGAATGACAAGAAGAAGAACGACAAGAAGAAGAACGACAAGCGCGACAAGAAGAACGACAAGCGCGACAAGAAGAACGACAAGCGCGACAAGAAGAAGGACGAGCGCGACAAGGACGACAAGAAGAAGCAGCCACCCAAGCCGAAACGAGAGAAGATGACGCCGCGGAAGATGCGCGACGAAATGTTCAAGAAAAAGCTCGAATCGATGAAGAACAAGCGTAATCTAGAGTACGAAAAAGCGTTGCGGCAATCGCCGCTGCGGTATGAGAACTCTCGCAAGAACTGGTAGAGAGCGTCGATGATGGTTCCACGTTTGCTGTGCCTCGCATTGATACTCGCGGTGGGCCTCGTCGGCTCGCTGGCGAGCGCAGGACAGTTGGACGTCTCGATATCGCCGCGTTCGCTCGGGATCAACGACGTGCTCCGGGTCCAGTTCATCGTCGACACGCAGGGCGATGAGTTCGTCGCGCCGACGTTCGACGATTGGACCGTGGTCTCGACGCAGGACACCACGTTTACGTCGTACTCGGTGACGTTCATCAACGGTCGCGTGCAGCAGAGCGTGAGCAAGCGCGGTCGAATCCTCTTCATCCTCTCGCCAAAGCGCAGCGGCAAGCTCATCGTGCCCTCGGCCAAGCTGATGCGCAACGGACGGGTCGTGCGCCAGACGCAGCCCGTGACGGTCGTCGTTCGCGGCGGCACGACGCCGAATCCGAGCAACCCGCCAGGTCCGGGCGGCCAGGGTGGCCCTGCGCCGAATCCGAATCCGACGCCGAATCCGAATCCGAATCCGAGTCCGAGTCCGAATCCGACGCCGAACCCGACGCCGAACCCGAACCCGAACAAGCAGCGGACTCCCGATCCGAGTCGGACGCTCGATTCGATGGTCGGGCGTCCGTACTTCATCTTTCCCCGTCTCTCCAAGCGAGAGCTGTACATCGGCGACCAGCTGGCGCTGCACTACGACCTGTACATGACGGGGATGGCCTTCCGGGTGACGACCGATCACGAGCCGGAGTTCAAGGACTTCTTCGTCGAGAAGATCGACAGCGGGCCTCAGTACTGGCGGCGCGTCTACCTCAAGGGGATCTGGTATCGCAAGACGACGATCAAGGGTGTCCTGCTGACGCCGACCAAGGAGGGCAAGCTGCCGGTCGAGCCGCTCTCGGTACGCTTCTACTACGACGAGCCCGTCGCGTTGAAGACCGACGCCCTGGTGATCAACGTCAAGCCCCTACCGAAAGAGGGCCAGCCCGAGAATTTCCACTGGGGGAACGTGGCGCGCAACGTGAAGATCGAGGCCTCGATCGATCCGCCATCCGGGGGCTTGAACGAGCGCTTCATCATGACCGTGACCCTGACCGGAACCGGCAACGTGCGGCACTTCAAGCTCGATCCCCTAGGAGAGTGGCCGAATTTTCAATACATGCAACGAGGGAGCAAGCTCCGAGACTTTCGCGTCGAGGGCGACAACTTCGTCGGTACGCAAGTCTACACCATTACGGTGGTGCCGACGAAAGCGGGGAAGGTGAGCGTGCCGTCGATCGGCTTCAGCTACTTCAACCCAGCGACGAAGCGATACGAAGTGGCTCGGAGCAAGCCGATTCCGCTGCTGGTCAGCGGTGGCAACGGCCCGAAGTCTTCGGACAAGGATCCGCGACGACCCGACGTGCTGCGAGAGATCCAGATCGTCGGGAACATCAGCACGCACCACGGCAAGCCCTTCGACCAGACGGCGCTGTTCTACATCGTGCTCGCCGTGCCGCCCTTCGGATTCATGATGATCCTGGTCTTTTCGATGCTCGCGCGTCGCCGCGAGGCCAACCCCGAGAAGTTCCGTCAACGCCAGGCACTGAGCGAGGCGCGACGGCGGCTCAAGGAAGTCTCGCGGCTGCAGGGCAAGAGCTCTCCGGCCGAATTCTACTCTGAAATGGCACGCGTCTTGACGACCTACCTCGAAGCGAAGCTCGGCGATGACGTCAAGGCCAAGACCCAGCTCGATTTGAAGCGCCTGCTCGAATTGCGGGGGTGCGCCGCGGAGACGATCGAAGAGGTGATCATGGAGCTCGAGAACTGTGACTTCGGGCGGTTTGCGCCGCTGGGAGTCCGTTCGGACGAGATGCAGCGCACCTTCGAGCGCATCGGATCGACGCTCAAGAAGCTCGACAAAGAGCTCGTCGTCGACGCAAACGGTGAACCGAGGGAGGCGGCGCGTGCGTAACTCTCGGTGGTCCCTAATCCTGATCCTGAGCCTCGGGCTTGCGCTCGTCTCGAGCGACCTCTGGGCCGAGTCGGCCCAGGAGCGCTTCGACGCCGGGAATCTCGCCTACCAGAAGGGCAAGTATCGTGAGGCGCTGCGACATTACCGCAAGCTCGAGGAGTGGAACGTCGAGCACCCGGCGCTGTATTTCAACACGTCGAACGCCTACTTCCAGCTCAAGCATTACGGCTACGCGCTGCTCTATATCGAGCGGGCGCTGAAGCTGCGTCCTCACGCTGAGGACTACCTCGCCAACCGCCGCCTGATTCGCGCCAAGCTCGCCGAGCGGAGCGAGAAGCTCAAGAGGCGCTTTCGCCTGGTCTACGGGCAGGACGCTGGCTTTCTGGCGAGCCTGATCAGCGGTGTGCCCTCGAAGATCGTCGTTCCCTCGTTTCTTTTGGCGTACGTGCTCTTCTTTTTGCTGTTGGCGCTGGCCGTCGCCCGCCCATCAGAGAAGAAACGCTGGGTGCTGCGGATCGCGGTTGGCCTCTCGCTGCTGACGACACTCGGGTTCGGTGGCGTCTACCTCGGGCGACGCTACCTCGAGCACAGCCGTCGCTACGGCATCATCGTCACCGCTCACGCCGACGTCTACCCGAACTCGATGTCCCGCGATCGAGCCTATGAGCTCTATGAGGGAGCGAAGGTGCAGATCGTCGACACCGCGCATCCCAAGCGGATCAAAGTTCGCCTCTCCGAAGATTCCGAAGGATGGGTCGATCGCGCCAATCTCAAGGGCATCTAGCCGTCGCCGTCGCCCGGCTCGAGCGAGGCGATCTCGAGGGAAGCTAGCCGTCGCGGTCGCCGGGCTCACGACGATTGCCATCGGGCTCGCGGCGGTTGCCATCGGGCTCACGGCGGTTGCCGTCCGGTTCTGTTCGTGCACCGTCTCGGCTGCGACGATCATCGGGTGCACGTCCGTCTCGGTCTCTCGTCGAGCGTCCAGCGCGATCGTCGCGCGGCCGGGATGGGCGATCGTCGCGCCGCCGCCCGCCGCGATCGCCGCCCGCACGGCCCCGTCGATCGCCGCCTCCGCGGTCATCCCGATCCCGGCGGCGGTGGTCTCGTTCGCCGCGGCGGGAGTCGGAATCTCCGGCACGAAACGCGCGGCGCCCGACCTCCTCGTTCTCCCGCTGCTCGCGGCGGAGGTTCTCTTCGGTCGTGATCTCGATCGGCCACATCTCGCCATCGAGCAGCGCGGCGACGAGGGACGCTTGGCTCTCGTGGTGTCCTGCGAACGCCGTCGCGACGCGGCCGAGGCGGAAGAGGTCGTCCCCGACGTCGCTGCCGGCCGTCATCGGAAGCTGCCGCAGCGTGGCGATCTCGTGGGCGAAATCGTTCTGTACCGGCAGCGTTCCGGCGTTCACGGTCTCGATCGCGGTGATCTCGCCCAAACGAAAGACGCGATCGACGGATACGACCTCGACACCGCGGTAGAAGGGGTGCACGGCGATGACGGCCGCCCCCGCGTCGCGAGCCACCGAGACGAGCTTGTCGGCGTCGAAGCGACGATCGCTGCGAAAGCGGTCGAGCTGTTGCGGGGGTAGATCGGAGAGCGCTCGCGGAATCACGATCAGGTGACCCATCTGGGTCACGAACTCACCGCCGAAGAAGAGCTGAATCGAGTCCGAACGATGGGGCTGGTAGGCATCTTCGTCGGCCCACCCGTTCAAACCCAGAAAACAGGCGCCTTCGAGGCCGGTTGCGTGCAAACGCTTCAGAATCGCGGTGACGTCGCTCGCTCGCTCCTGATCGAGGTTGCTGTGTAGGTGAAGATCGACGAACATAGGTTCCTCCACTGCACTGGCCGAAGTCTAGCACAAAAATCTGTGTCGGTGCAGCTGGCAAAACCCTTGCGCCGAGCCACTCGATCGCGGTGAAATAGGCTCACGGAGGAGCGAAGGGAGCGATGCGCCGACTGGTGATCACCGTCGATGAGGATGCCTTCGGGGGCGAGCCGAACGCCTGGACGCCGATCCTCGGCATTCCGTTTCTGGCGCGCTCGATTTTGACGGCTCTGAGTGTCGTCGGTGAGGTTGTCGTGCTCGTCGACGGCGCCGACGAAAGCCTCGAGAAGCGTGTGCGCGGCGAGCTCGGCCGCCAGATCGCACGACGGGCGGCGGTGCGGCTCCATCGGCGCGACGACCTCGCGGTCCTGCGCTACCTCGCCGATGACCTGATCGTCGTCGATTGGCGAACGTTTCTCGACCAGCGGCTACTCGAGGAGCTGTTCGTGCCGATCGACGGCGAGGTGGAGCGACTGGGGATTCAGTTGATCCACTCGCCGCTGATCTACCCACAGCTGATCCGCTTTCCCAGCGGCCTCTCGTCCCTTCCCGAGTCGTTCTTCGAGCCCGAGCTCTCCTCGAGTGAGACCTTCGAGGTCTCGCGCTTGCCGACCCGACTTCGGGGTTTCGACGACGTACCCGAAGTCGCCGATCGGCTGATCTTGAACCTCTGTCTCCCAGCGAGTCAGGTCGGCGTGCTGCGGGCGGGGTTTTCTCGGTTGATGTCGCTACCCTTAACGAGGCTTCTCGCGGAGCTCGGGATACGCTCGAACCACGTCTCGGTGTTCAGCCTGGTGCTCGGACTGCTAGGAGGCGTTTGCGCCGCCCTCTTTGGGGGACATGGCCTGGTCATCGCGTCGTTCGCCTTTTTGACCGTGACACTGCTCGATCGGTGCGACGGCGATCTCGCTCGCTTGCAGCACGACAGCTCGTCGATCGGGGCCTGGCTCGACGCGCTGGCGGATGACGTGGCGGTGTTGAGCTTCATTGTCGGCGTTTCATTGAATTTGCGGGATCTCACCAACGAAAGGTGGCCGCTCTGGCTCGGAGGGGTCGCGGCGACCACGACGATCCTCGTCTTTGCGATGCTGTACCTGCGCGTGCGCCTCGCCACCGGGTCGGTTCGCCGTTCGCACTACCGCTGGGCGATCAGTCAGCGGCTCGCCGGGATCAAGGGGTGGAGAGCGCTGCTCCTGCGCTCGTTCCGCATCGTCCTCGAACGCGATGTGTTCGCCGTGGCCTTCTGTTTGCTCGCCCTGCTGCGCCTACAAGCTCCGCTTCTCTTTGTCGCCCTCGGCTTGAGCTCGGTCGCTTTCGTCGGTGTCGCCATCGAGTTGGTGTTGGTCTTGCGCACCTCGGTCTAGGCGAGGATGCGCTTTCGTTTTCAACGGTTATCAGTTTCGGAAAAACGCTTGCGAAATGCGGGTCGATAATTTATGATACGAAAAGATTTGAGGACTTATCACCCAATATCCGAGAAATAATCCGTTTTTCCATGTCATCCCGATGTGGGCGTACCGACCGCTGGTGCCGGGTGTTGAGTTCCAGATACAACGTCGAATTGTCCAACCGCAAACGGTGAGGTAGGGAGAATGGCTAATATCGCATATGACCAAATTTTGTCGATCGTCGGGAACCGTTACGACTACTACTCGTCGCGAGTGATTGTTGGTGAGGCGCTCAAGAGCGCGGGACTCGATAAGAAAGACAGCTATTCGGATAAGGAAGTTCAGGCGTTTGCCGACAGCCTGGACAGAATCGGTGAGCGAGTCGGCGATGTCGTCGATCAGTTGTTGACCAGCGTCGGCGTCAAGAAGGCCGAGAAGCCGGCGGAGAAGCCGGCCGAGAAACCCGCGGCGAAGGCGCCTGAGGCGGCTCCCGCGCCAGCGGCCAAAGACGACAAGAAAGACGACAAGAAAGACGACAAGAAAGACGACAAGAAAGACGACAAGAAAGACGACAAGAAAGACGACAAGAAAGACGACAAGAAAGACGACGACAAAGACGACAAGAAGAAGAAGAAATAGCGTCGCGCGTCCCTATCTGCTTCGCACGTGCCCGGCCCAGCTCGTTTCAGCGATCCGGTACAAGAAAAACGCCATTCTCCCAGAGTCTACCGGGTTGTCCTACTCGGCGTCTCGCAATTGGCTCAGCCCGCCTTCTTACCTCGGCCTTGGAGCGCCTTTTCGGCTTCGCGAAACGCGTCGAGTTTCTTCGTCGCTCGTCCGTAGATCGTGTTGCGGGGATAGCCGCCTTTGGCGTTTCGCTTGCCCGCCTTCAACCCCGTGAGCAGCTCGATGCCCTCTTCGATCGTGCGGATCGCGAAGATTCGGAACGCACCCTCCCGCACGGCGTCGACGACATCGCTCTTGAGCATCAGGTTGCGCACATTTTGCGCCGGGATCATCACCCCCTGGCCCGCCAGGCCCCGGGCGCGGCAGAGCTCGAAGAAGCCCTCGATCTTGTGGTTCACCCCACCGATCGGCTGAATCCGCCCAAACTGGTTCACCGACCCGGTCACGGCGAAACACTGTGCGATCGGCGCCTCGGCCAAGCTCGAGAGGATCGCGAACAGCTCCGCTGCCGAGGCGCTGTCACCGTCGATCATCGAGTAGGATTGCTCGAAGGCGAGTGAGACCGAGAGAGCGAGAGGCCGCTTGTGGGCGAAGCGCTCGCCGAGGTAGCCGCTGAGGATCAGCACGCCCTTGTGCTGGATGTCGCCGGCGAGCTTGACCTGACGGTCGATATTGACGATCCCCGCCTTTCCCGCAAAGGTCTGGGCGGTGATTCGAGCGGGCATTCCGAAGGCGTGGTCGCCCATCTGGTAGACCGCGAGCCCGTTGATCTGACCGACACAGCTCCCCGATGTGTCGATCATGATGTTGTCGGCGACAATCTCGCGCTGCATTTTCTCGAAGATCAAGCTGTTGCGATACTCTCGCTGGTCGATCGCCTGCAGCACGTGCTCGCGCCGTATCGACTCCGCCTTCTGCTGCTGGGCGAAAAAGCCCGCCTCGACAACGAGGTTCGAGATGTCGTTGAAACGCAAGGTCATCCGATCTTTGTGCTCGACCATCCGCGAGCCGTAGTCGACGGCAACGGCGACGCCGTCGCGATGCATCGGCGGAAGCCCCTCCTTGCGGCAGGAGGTTCCGATGAAGCGGCTGAACTCGTTGAGGGACTGATCGCTGCGCTCGATCTCGAAGTCGAAATCGGCTTTGATCTGAAAGACTTTTCTGAAGTCCTCGTCGTAGTGATAGAGCAGCTGGTAGAGGTAGCGGCTGCCGACGATGATCACCTTCACCTGAACTTTGATCGGCTGCGGTCGCAGTCCAGAGGTCGGCAGCAGGTTGAGATGCTCGCCGATGTCCTCGATGCGGATCTCCTCGAGCTTGATCACGTTCTTCAACGCCTGCCAACACAGTGGCTGCATCAGCAGGTCGTGAGCCTGGACGATCAGGAATCCACCGTTGGCGCGCAACAAGCTGCCAGCCTTGATCATCGTGAAGTCCGTCGAATAGATGCCGTACTCGACACGCTTCTCGATCCGGCCGAGCATGTTGTAGTAGCTCGGCCGCGTCTCGAAGACCACGGGGGCCCCCTCGGTGTCGGAGTTGTCGACCACGACGTTGACCTCGTACTCGACGAACGACGGGCGTTGGGCGCGCGGCGCGTCATCACCTCGCAGATCGGGGACGAAGCGATCGAGGTTCTCGAGGATGTCGTCCTGCATCGCCAGCAGGTAGTTGGTCATCTGCTCCGACGACTCGTACTTTTTGACGAACAAGGCGATTCGCGGCGCGACGATATTCTGCGCCAGGCTTCGTTGCTCGACCTTGATCTGGTCGCGGGCGCTGCGCTCGAGCTCGCGCGAGACTTGCATGAACTCGGAGATCTGCGGGTCGAGTTGGCTCCGACGCTCTTCGATCGCCTTGCGCTCATCGTCGGGGAGGTTGTTGTAGTCCTTCCCCGAGAGCGGCTTGCCCTCGACCTCGGGGATCGTCATCAGCCCGTTCTTCGTCGACTTGAGGACGAAGCCGAGCTCTTTGGCCTGGCGGGTTAGCGACGCGAACTGGTCGTTCTCGCGCTCGAGCCCACGGTTGAGGATCTCGTGGACCCGCTGTTGGTGGTCCTTGGATTGAAAGGACTTGGGCAGCTCGGTCTTCAGGTCGTCGATGAAGGCCTTGATCTCTTTTTTGAAGATCGTCGCCTCCCCCTTGGGCAGCTCGAGGGCGAGGGGCTCTTCGGGCCGCTTGAAGTTGTGAACGTAGCACCAGTCGGGGGGGACGTCGCCCTTGTTGGCGATCTCCTTGAGCAACCCGCGGACCATCGAGAGCTTGCCCGTCCCGCTGTGACCGGCGACGTAGATGTTGTAGTTGCGGTTCTTGATCGAGAGACCGAATTGCAGCGCCTGTCTGGCGCGCTCCTGCTCGATCACGCCGTCGATGTGCTCCAGCTCGGCGGTGGTTTCGAAGGCCAGGCCCGCGGGATCGCAGGCGTGATACAGCTCGCTCTCGGGCAACGGTTTCACGCTCACAGCCGAACCTCCCGCATGTAGGTCGCCGCTTCCTCGGGAGGCGTCGGGTTGATGTAGAAGCCGGTTCCCCACTCGAAGCCCGCGACGTTGCTGAGCCGCGGCAGGATCTCGATGTGCCAGTGGAAGTCCGCTTCGAGGGTCTTCCAGTACTCGGCGCGTTGGATCCCGGCCCGTGTGTTGGGGCAGGTATGCAGCAGAAAGTTGTAGGACGGATTGCCGAGGCTCTTGTTCATTCGCAACAGCACGTCCTTGAGGTGGTGCGCCAGCTGATTGAGCGCCTCGTCGGAGAGCGTCGAGAAGTCGTGCTGGTGGCGTCTCGGCATCAGCATCATCTCGAAGGGGAAGCGCGAGGCGTAGGGGCAGAGCGTGACGTAGTGCGGTCCCATCGCCACGATCCGTTTGCGCGTCTCGGTCTCCTGCGCCAGGATATCGCAGAAGATACAGCGCTCCTTCAGTCGGAAGTGCTCTCGCGCGGCGGCGAGCTCGATCGCCACGGTGCGCGGCGTGACCGGCGTGGCGATGAGCTGGCTGTGGCTGTGGGCCAGTGAGGCGCCCGCCGCGTCGCCGTGGTTCTTGAAGACGACGATGTACTTGAATCGCGAATCCTTCATCAGATCGGCGAGGCGGTCGCGATACGCCCGCAGCACCAGGGCGATCTGCGTCGGAGGCAGCTCGGCCAGGCTCTTGTGGTGCTCAGGCGTTTCGATGATCACCTCGTGCGCCCCGATCCCGTTGATTCGATCATACTGCCCGACGGCGGCGCGCCCGAGCTCGCCCTCGATCATCAGCGCGGGAAAGCGATTGGGAACGACCCGCACACCCCAGCCCGGCGCGTTGACTCCGCCGCTCGGTCGAAAGGCGAGGATCTCGTGGGGCGTGAGGGACTCGTGGCCCGGGCAGAAGGGGCAGGTCGCCTCGCTTTGGGGAGCGACGGCGTGGGGCGTGAAGTCCATCGGGCGACGTCCGCGCTCCGAGGCGATGATCACCCAGCGTTTCTGAATCGGATCGTGTCGAAGTTCTGGCATGTGAGGCCCTCTGTCTCCTTAGACGCTCCAGTTTTCGAGGCCGAAGTCGGGAGTCGGAAACGGCAGCGAAATCGGTTCGTACAGCGGGAAGCGCTCGATCTCGTGGCCGCGCTGACGCACGAGGACGAAGAAGATCAACGGCGTGTCCCGGCTCTGGCACAGCTCATCGAGCGGCAGCTTGGCCTCGACCACCTCGACCATCCTCGCGTTCTCACCGTCGACGAGCTCGATCTCTTTGGCCTCGGGGCGTCGCACGTGAAGCGCGATCGTGAGGTCCGCTGCGACCAGCTCGGCGGCATCGCGTTCGAAGAGGTCGACGCGCAGGTAGAAGTGGCTCTCGTCGAAGCCGAAGTAGATCTGGTGGATCGTCGGCTTCGTCTGCGCGAGCGCCCCCTCGTGATACTCGCAGTGGCCTGCGGAGATCCATTTGTAATAGCTCTCGACCACCCCCGTGATCTGCGGCGAGATCATGAACAGCGGCATCGAGCAGCGTTCACCGGTGGCGCGGGTAAGCGGGTCGCGGAGCTCCGCGGGCGGTTCGATCTCGAGGCGGCGATAGATCTCGGTGACCCAGTTGCGAAAGAGCATGTCGAACTCGGCCTCGTGCGAACACGTGTGGCCTTCGCCGAACCACCAGAACCAGTCCGATCCCTCGGCGACGGCGACGGCGCGCATCACGGCTTGATGCTGCTCGATCTCCTCCCCCGCGAAGTGCTCCTCGACCGCCGTCCGCGCGCGCGACAGGAGGCTCCAGGCCTGGTTCTTCACGGGATCGCCGATCCACGTCGAGAAGTCGCTGTTGATCCACGAGCCGCAGCGCACGCGATGGAGGGGATACGCGCTGGGGTCGGTCGCCAGGAAGTCTTCGAACGTCGTCGTTTCGAAACGAGGGTGCTCGGCGATCGCGCGGTAGAGCTTGCGCAGAAACGGCATCCCGCCATCGGGGTAGTACTCCCAGGCGTTCTCGCCATCGAGGATGATGCTGATCACCGGCGAGTCGATCCGCTCGAGCAGCGGCAGCCGACTCTCCAGCGTCGAGATGAAGTCCGCCACCGCGTGATCCGTATTCCACTTCGAGTAGACGAAGCCGATTCGGTCCGAGAGGTAGCGATCGCGAAAGAAGAGGCGGATTCCGTTCCACTCGTACGCGCGGAACGTCGCGCCCTCGGGCGGCGGCCCGTCCAGTGAGCTGAAGAGGATCCCCTCGTCCGTCGCCGCCCAGCGGATGCGACCAGCGACCAGCAGCTGGAGCGCCTCCTCCGAGACGGATCCCTCGGCGGGCCACATCCCTGTCGGCAGACGGCCAAACTGCTGGCGATAGAAGTCGATCGCGCTTTCGACCTGGGAGACCGCATCGATCGCGTAGCCAAATGGCTCGTCCGGTAACGACGAGCCTGGTCGACAGATCAGCGCTTCGTCGATATTGATCAGCAGCGGTAGAATCGGATGATAGAAGGGAGTCGTCGAGACCTCGATGACCTGGGACTCGATCAGCTGTCGATAGTAGGGCAACACCTCGCGCACACACTGACGATGGCGCTCGAGGAGCAGGAGTTTCTCCTCTTCGGTGAAGCCGCGTCCCTTCTCGATCAGCGCGGCGATTGCTGGCTCTTCGGCGATGTGTTCCCCGCACCAGGCGAGGTTGAACCAGACCTGTAGATCCCGGGCCTCGTCATCCGGCATCGACCGCGGGTTTGCGCTCGCTCCGTGCGCCAGATACTTGTCGAAAAGGAACTGGTAACGCGGAAAGGGGCGGATCATGTGGTCCGCGTGTGCCGAGAAGAAGTTCCCGACGAGCAGCGCACGCTCGACCTCGCTCAGCTCGGTTGCCGGCTTGCGCGACAGCTCGAAGAATCGGTCCGGTCGGTCGGCGACCAGCTGCTCCATCAGGCAGGGCACGACGTTGAAGACCGCCTTCGTGTTCGGCACCGAGGCCACCGCGCGCGCCATGTCGATATAGTCTTTGGCGGCGTGCAGGCGGACCCAGGGCAGGATCACCTCGCCGGAGAGCGGATCTTCGTACACCGGCTGGTGCATGTGCCACAAAAAGATGACCGCGATGGGCTTGCCCATTCCGGATTCCTTTCTCCGCTGGAGCGGGTACGCGCGTGCCGGGGGCTAGGGGTTGTCTGCCGCGATCGTTTCCGATTCGTACAAAATCTTCAACGTCGATCCGAGCTCGGGCGGCGTGTTGGGGATGACCGCCAGTCCCTTCGGGTTGGTATCTTGGACGCACTTGGCGAGCTCTTGAATCTTGTACTCCGTGCCCGCCAGAGTGACGACACTGTTGTCGGCAGCGATCTTCTGCACCTGAATGAATGGTTGGTACACCGTGTACTTGTTCGTGCAATTTCCGGTACAGGTGCAGACGTTCCCGGTACAGGTTCCCGAGTAGCAGTCGGTGTCCTGGGCGCAGGTCTCGTTCAGATCGGCGAGGGCTTGGCAGGTCCCGCCGGTACAGAGCTTGTAGAGGCATTCGGTATCGGCGCCGCAGGTC
>JAGQJP010000390.1 GCA_020430585.1 Myxococcales bacterium
GATGCTCAGCCCTGCAGGAGGCCGCTGTTTGGTGACACGCTCCGGCTCGGCCTCGGGAAAGTCGCGTTCCATCGCGACCAGGTCGTGCACCGCGATGCGCAGACTGCGCGTCACCTCGCGACCGATCTCGCGGATCAGCCCATAGTCCTCCGCCTCGGCGAGGAGGACGAAGACCCCCTCGTGCAACCACGCCTCGAGGGAGTAATAGATCCGCAGCGCCTCACCCTCCGGCTCGTCGCGTTGAAACAGATAGAGGCGCTCGATCTGCTCGCTCTTCAGCTCGAAGCGCGTCGACGGGAAGCCGCTCGAAAAGAGCAACCGCTGTGTCGCAGGGAAGAAGGTGATCGCCCCCTTCGGCGCCACGATCAAGAGCCCGATCGCGAAGACCATCGCGCCGATCACCGCTGGCGGCGCGACGCTCCAGAGATAGCGCGAGATCCCGTGGCTGGCGATCATCGGATATTCGACGACGAGAACGCCGACGAACGCGCCGACGCCGAGGATCAGGCAGGCGGCCCCGACCATCGGAGAATGCTTCGGAAAAATCAGCGGTTGCGGAGCCGCGACGGTCGATTGTGCCATCGATCAGGGCTCGCGAAGCAGCGAGCCGAGGATCGCTTCGGTTTCGCTGTAGGGATCGCGCTCGCGCCCAGCGATCGCCGCACCCAGCGCTTCGAGCTGGCCGCCTTTCGACAACCACTGCTCGAGACGAACCTTGATCCGATCGGAGAGCAGCTCGACGAGACCGAGCACCGCGCGACGCTGTCGACGTCGATCGTGCTCGCCGCTCTCGACGAGAAAATCGCGATGTCGTTGGAGCGACTGCATCAGCTCGGGGATGCCGTCGCCGCGCACCGCTACGGTCTTGAGAATCGGCGGGGTCCAGCGCTCGTCGTGCGCCTCGCGCAGCGTTTGCAGCTGACGCAGGTCGCGAAGCGTGGTGTCGATGCCGTGGCGGTCGGCCTTGTTGACCACGAAGAGGTCGGCGATCTCGAGTAACCCGGCCTTGATCGTCTGGATGTCATCACCGTATCCCGGCACCATCACGACCAGAACCGTGTCGGCGAGCTTCATGATGTCGATCTCGTCCTGGCCGACGCCGACGGTCTCGACGATCACCACGTCGTACCCCATCGCGTCGAGGACGTTGACCACGTCGTTCGTCGAGCTGGCGAGCCCACCGAGCTTGCCACGCGTCGCCTGCGACCGAATGAACACCCCAGGATCGGTGGCGAACTGCTGCATTCGGATCCGGTCGCCGAGGATCGCCCCACCGCTGTAGGGGCTCGAGGGATCGACGGCGACGATGCCGACCGTTTCACGCGCCTGGCGGAATTGACCGATCAGCCGCGTGACCAGCGTGCTCTTGCCCGCTCCGGGATTCCCCGTCACGCCGAGCACCCGAGCGCGCCCCGTCGAGCGATATACGCGCTTCATCACCTCGAAGGCCAACGGATCGTGGTCGTCGAGCATCCGCATCAGACGTGCCGCCGCGCGCACGCCGCCGTTGCGCACGCGGTCGGCCCATTCGTCCGGTTCGTATCTCAACGCTCTGCGCGCCATCTTCTCGCCTCTGCCCTCGCGGGCTTCTACCGCCGAACCTCGTGGTCGCCGATGCTGCCGTGCTCGCTCTTGCGCCACACGGGGTGCGCCCCTTCCCAGACGCTAAGATACCCATCGAGGTAACGATAGAGCAAGGGCCGTTCGCTGCGGACGTCTTTTTTCTCTTTCGGATCGACGTTCATGTCGAAGACGAGCTGCTTCTTGCTCCACTTGTAGAAGCGGATCATCTTGTAGCCGCCGATCATGATCGCCGAGGCGATGTTGCCCATCGCCGAAAAGGCAGCGCTCGGCAAGAGCGGCTCGGGGCCTGTCAAGAGAGAGTAGATCGACGTCCCCAGATGCTTGACGTACGGCTTGACGCCCGCCATCTGCATCGCCGTCGGGATCGCGTCGATCAGCTCGGTGGTGGCGTTGATGAAGCGGCCGCGGGGCAGCTGCTTCGGATAGCGGATGAACAGCGGCACGTGCAGCAGCTCGTCGTAGAGCGTGTGGCCGTGGCCGACGGACTCGTGATCCTTGAACTCTTCGCCGTGGTCCGCGGTGACGATGATCAACGTGTCGTCGAGGATCTTCTTCTTGCGCAAGAAGTCGATGAACTGGCCGAAGTAGTGGTCGGTGTAGGTGATCTCACCATCATAGAGCGCGACGTAGTACTCCCAATCGCGCGGCGGGAGGCTACGGCCGTGTTTCTGCAGCCAATCGGCGATCGTGCCCGTGTTGTTCGGGTTGAGCTTCGGCTTCTTGCCCTTCTTGAAGTCGAAGTACATCTTGCGAAACTCCATCGGCGGGCGGTAGGGCAGGTGCGGGTCGACGGTCTGCAGGTAGAGAAAGAACGGCTTTTGCGAGCCGTGCTTGTCGACCCACTGGATCACCTCTTTGAAGATCCGCTCGCCCCGGCTCGGCCCGCGCATCGTGATGTAGTTGTAGTACTTGTCGAACCCCTTGTTGTAGCCCTGGCGCTCGGAGACGTAGCCGTTGGCGATCAGGCCGCAGGTCTGGAACCCCGCCTTCTTGAAGAGCTGCTGCGGCAAGAGCACACCCTTGGGCAGCTTCGTCTTCTTGAAGTGTCCGTGGTGCAACGAGGGGTAGAGCGAGGTGAAGAGCGAGGCCGCCGACGACTTGGACCAGTTCCCCTGGACATACGCGCGGCGGAAGACCACGGAGTCCTTGATGAACTTGTCGAAGTTCGGCGTCTTGACGCGACTCTTGGGGTTGTAGAAGCCGAACTTGTCGAAGCGCGTCGAGTCGATCACGTAGACGATCACGTTCTTGGGTCGCACGCTGCCGGGCTTGAAGGTGAAAGCGGGTCGCGGAGCCGTGATCCGCGGATGCTCGAGCTCGACGACCCCGCTCTCGCCGTTGGCCTCGAACATCAGCTTGACGATCTTGCCCGCTTCGTGCGGCAGGGCGAGCTTGAGGCCATTGGCCGGGAGCTTGTGCTCGACGAGGAGGCGCTTCCGGCCGCTCTCTTCTTCGGAGCGGATCACCAACGTCCCGCTGCCGCGCAACGCGCCAATCGAGAGCTCGCTGCCGACGGGCAGCGGAAAGTAGTAGGTCAAGCGTTGACCCGCGCGCAGGCGCAGCACGCCTTTACTCGACTTGGACCAGGTCCAGGCGTCCTTGGGGAGCGGCCGCACGGCGCCGCGCGTGAGATGAATCTCGGCGACCAACAGACGCGCCCGATCCGACGCGCCCTTGACCTCGCCCGTTCCGCTGCTCTTGACGCCGAGCTTGAGGGTGTGCCGCCCCTTCTTCACCGAGTCCGCGGGGAGAGCAAAGACGAGCACGTTCCATCCGGGCGCGAGCGCTTTTTCGCCGAGCGATTTCCCGTCCCACTGCAGCCGCACCTTCGTTTCGGCCTTCACACGTCGCACGACGAGCTGGATCTGGCGCTCGTCGCCCTCGACGTAGAAACCCAACTCGGGAGCTGCGTGATGGAGCTCGTGGTACGCCACGCCGTCGAGCGTCCCGCCGCCGCCCCAGACCTTCTTCACGCGACCGACGTGTTTGAAGAAGTAGAGGTCCTGGAAGAACGCCGCTCCGTCGGCGATCCCGCGCGCCCGCACGAGGTCGATCGAGGCGACGCTGGGCGTGGAAAGACAGGCGAGCGCCAGAGCCAAGAGCAGGCTGTGCCGGAAGTCCAAACGCGTCATTGTTTCTCCTGAATCGAATGATTGGCCGAAAAATGTGGTTGTATACCACAGGGGGCGAAATCGTGTCAAAGCACCTGCGGCTCGTCATCGCCCGAGGCGACCGTTGACAGCGGCACCGCATTTGACTACAACCTGCATCTCGAGGAGGGCCATGCACCGTTTCAGCCAATCGCTACCCGCAATGCTCGTCGTCGGCGTCACCATCGTCCTCGTCTCCGCCTCAATCGGCGGCTGTCGCCGTGGCGATGTTTCGACGAAGCAGAGCAAGCCCAAGCCCCGCAACGTGCTGCGAATCGACGAGAGCAATCACAAGCTGGTCTATCTCTATCGCGACCCCGAGAGTGGCAGCTACAAACGGGTCCGCCGTATCTCGGAGATCCCGCAGGCCGCGCGCCGCCGCGTGTTGGTCTCGAATCCGCTCAGCGCCGACGTACCGCCACCCGGGAAGCTGATCGTCGCTGACCTCAGCGGCAAGCCGGGAGCCGACGGATACCCCTACGCCATCGTCTCCGAGGAGGAGCATCACCGCCGCGTGGCGCCGCGACCGTCGCTCGAAAAACGCCCGCGCCTGGTGATGTATTCGACCTCGACCTGCGGCGTCTGCCGCAACGCCCGCGCGTACCTGAAGAGCAAGAACGTGAAGTTCCGCGAGGTCGTCCTCGATCGCGACGCGGGGGCGATGACCCGACTGGCCAAGCGCGCCAAAGAGCTCGACGACCGCGGCGACCTCAACAGCGTGCCGATCTTCGACATCAAGGGGCGCTTGATTCGCGGTTTCAATCGGGGACAAATTGACTTGCTGTTGGGTATCCACTAACGTCTTCTTGCGCAACGCGTCATTTTGGTTTGGAGTACCGAAATGGGTCGATATCGAAAGCTCGTCACACGTCGCCTGGTGCTCGCGTTCTTCGTCTGCGCCACCGTAGCCTCGTTTGCGATCGCCTGGTGGCTGCGCAACGAGCTCGTCGGTTGGGTTGGCGGTTCACTGCGCCCGCTTCTCCCCGCGACGCAAACGAGCCTCTACTTCATCGTCGCCCTCTGGTCGCTCTGCTTCGCGATGTTCAAGGTCCACCACGCGGAGGAGCGCAGCGAGTTCTTCGTGCGGCTGCTCAAGTCGATCTTCTTCGGCGCCGTGTTGCTCTTGGCGTTACTCTTCATCAGCAATTTCCACATGGTGAGTCGCTCGTTCCTCTTGCTCTTCTTCGGCGTGAACCTGCTGACGATGCTCGGTGCCTTCGAGCTGTCGCGCTATCTGTTGCGCCGTTCGGCGGCGCGCAACCCGACGCGCCTGCTGATCGTCGGCACCGACGAGCGCGCCCGAACGCTAGCCAGGTTCCTCGAGGAGGACGGCAGCGGGCTTCGCGTCATCGGCTATCTTTCGGCGGCGCAGAAAAAGCCCGAGAGCAACTCGGTCCTCGGGCTGCGCGTGATGGGTACGGTGATCGACTTACCACGCATCCTCGGTCGCGAAATCGTCGACGAGGTGGTCTTCATCGTCCCACCCGAGCGGCTGCCGGCGCACGAGATCGCCTTCGCCCATTGCGAAGAGCACGGCGTTCCCTATCGAATCGCCTTCGAGCCGCTCCCGCGCACGCGCTGCGAGGTGCAAGTCGACGAGCTCCATGGCATTCCGTTGTTGACCTTCACGCGGGTGCCGATGGACGCTGCACGGTTGCTGCTCAAGCGCTTGATGGACCTGACCATCGCGCTCGCGATCACGGCCGCCTTGAGCCCGGTGATGCTGATCGCCGCGCTGCTGGTGCGCCTCACCTCACGGGGACCCGCGATCTACAAGCAAGAGCGGCTCGGCCGCAACGGCCGTCGCTTCATGCTCTACAAATTTCGCACGATGGTCGCCGACGCCGACGAGCGCAAGGCCGAGCTCGAGGCGCACAACGAGCTCGATGGGCCCTATTTCAAGATGCGGAACGATCCTCGGGTCACGCCGCTCGGGCGCTGGTTGCGGCGCTTCAGCATCGACGAGCTGCCGCAGCTGCTCAACGTCATCGCAGGCCAGATGAGCTTGGTCGGTCCACGGCCGATTCTGCCCAGAGAGTTCGACAACTTCCAGCCTTGGCAGCGTCGGCGACTCTCGATCACCCCTGGAATCACGGGACTCTGCCAACTCAAGGGGCGCGCCGCCCGTGATTTCCAGGAGCGTATCGACTGGGACCTGCGCTACATCGATAATTGGTCCCTCGGACTGGACGTCAAGATCCTGCTCTGGACGATTCCCTTCGTCGTCCTCGGCGACGGGGCGCACTGAATGCTGAATCGCGCCGTCACAAGAGGCGTTCGATCGGGGAAAATGGCGAGCCGAAAGGCGACGAGAGGGATCTGGCGCGGCAAAGGCGGCGCGGTCGCCTTCGTTCTTTTGCTCGTGCTCCTGGGAGGCTGCGGAAAACACACCCTCACTGAGGTCGACCTCACGGTGAGCTGTCCCGACCTGGCGACGGCGAAGGTGCCGAGCTGCGAGGAGCTCTGCAGCCATACGACGGCGCTTCCCGGGCGTTGCGGCCAGTTCGGAGACAAAGACCTCTGCGTGGAGACCTGTCGACAGGTCTTCGATCAGCCGACGACGACGGACAACAACCGCCTGCGCGCCTGTTACCTCACCGCCACGAGTTGCGAACAGATCGCGGGGTGCAACGTGGCCTGCTACGTCCCGCCCCCGATCCCCGACGCGAGCGACGACGCGACCCGCGACGCGTCGACCAGCGACTAGCCCCCGAGACCTCGGCGCCTCTGGGAGCGACCCTCCTCCGACGGGCGAAGCCGCGCTCAGCCCTTCTTGTCACCGACGAAGTGATCGCTCTTGCTCTTGAAGAGGACGTTGAAGGTCGTCAGCGAGCCGTAGCAGCGGGTGATGTACTGCTGGAACTCGACCTTCTCCGAATCGCTGAGGGCCGGGTGGTTGTTCAGCTTCTGCTCGAGGACTCGGAGTCGCTCGCGCACCATCACGATCTTCTTGAAGAACGTCTCGAGGGGCACGCTCTTGTTCTGTTGCTCGGGGTTGCTCGGCGAGAGGATCAACGTCCCCCCCTGCCAGCGCTCGCCGAGCTCGACCTCGCCGAACCCCAGCATCTCGTCGAGCAGCTCGGCCACCACCTGTTTGAAAGTACCTCGGTCCATGTCGAGAAACTCCAGCTCTTCATCGTCGCGCCGATAGACGCGACGCTCGAGAACCTTGCGCGTCTCCGTCGACCGCCGACGGATCACGATTCGTTCTTGTCGGGGGGTCTCGCGCCGTCGCTCGGGTGTAGGCGGCTCGAAGCGCGACGGTAGGCGCAAATTGCGGTTGCGAGCCGTCTCGGCAACACGCTCGGCGACTTCGGGGAGGGGCTCGTAGTGGGGACAGCGAAAATCGGTCGCCATGATGCTCGCGCGCCGCGGCTTGACCCGACAGTGCCCGTAGTGTTTGCCCTTGTCCTCGAATTCGACGCTGAAGTCGCGACAGCTCCCGCAACAATCTTCGAGCTCGAGGATTTCGTCCGCCGAAAAGCTCACATCGTTCCCCTCTGATCCCATTCGAAGGTAGCGAACGCGCCGTCGCCGGTCAAGGCCCGTCTGGCCTTGATCTTTTTCGGAGCTGCGTCTATCATCGGTGAAGTTTACTCCAAAATATCAAGGATTTTCGATGCGAAAGCAAATGCAGCGGGTGCTCACCGCCTCTTTCGTCGCGGTATTCTGCGTGGGGTTCTGGTCACCGAGCGCCGCTGCGCTCACCAATACGGTGGCGATCGGCAACCCGATCGTCGCAGAGGCCCCAAAAAAAGGCAACCAAACGCCTCCCAGTGGCTCCCACGAAAAGACCGACGCCCACGGCAAGAAGGATGGGCACGGCAAGGGCACGACGAAGGAGCACGGGCGCGTGCCAACGATCTACGAGGTGATCCCCTTCCTCCTGCTGCTCCTCGGGATCGCCTTGATCCCGCTGATCAACGGCCACTTCTGGGAGTCGAATCTGAACAAGGGTCTCGTCGCCGGGCTCTGTTCGGCTCCGATTCTGATCAATCTCTTGATCGTCAACCCGAACCCCCACGCGCTGCTCCACGCCGGTGAGGAGTTCATCGCCTTCATCGTGTTGCTCTGGTCGCTCTTCACGATCTCGGGTGGGATCGTGCTGCGCGGCAACATTCCGGCGACACCGTTGACCAACACGATCTTTCTCGCGATCGGCGCCGTGATCGCGAACATCTTCGGTACGACGGGCGCGGCGATGCTGCTGATCCGCCCAGTGTTGAAAACCAACCGCGAGAGGCGGCACAAGAAGCACACGGTGATCTTCTTCATCTTCCTGGTCGCCAACGTCGGAGGCTGCCTCACGCCCCTCGGCGATCCTCCGCTGTTCCTCGGCTTCTTGCGCGGCGTCCCCTTCGAGTGGACGCTCAAGCTCTGGCCGATGTGGCTGGTCAAAACGGCTCTCGTGCTGACGATCTACTACGTCTGGGACACCTTCGCCCACAAGAAAGAGTCGATGAAGAACGTCGCGCGTGACGAGAAAGATGTCGTGCCGCTGCGCCTCGAGGGCTCGATCAACTTCTTGTTCATCGCTGGCGTCGTTCTGGCGATCATCTTCGGCAAGAACCTCAAAGCGTTGATTCATGGCAGCGGCGCGACGAACTACTTTCCGTATGGCGAGCTAGTGATGATCGCGATGGGCCTGCTTTCGATGAGGTTCACCTCGAAGAAGCTTCGAAAAGACAACGACTTCAACTTCCACGCGATCATCGAGGTCGCGGTTCTCTTCGCTGGTATCTTCATCGTGATGATCCCCGCCCTCGATCTGTTGCGAGCGAAGGGCGGATCGCTTGGAATCAAAGAGCCCTGGCAGTTTTTCTGGGCCACTGGGTTGCTCTCCTCGTTCCTGGACAACGCGCCGACGTATCTCACCTTCGTCAGTCTGGGGCAGGGTGTGACCCAAGTCGGCGACAACATCCTGGCGCTCGCGACCCATCCACATCACATGGTGATCCTCAAGGCGATCTCGGTCGGAGCCGTCTTCATGGGCGCCAACACCTACATCGGCAACGCGCCGAACTTCATGGTCAAGGCGATCGCCGAGACAGCGCCTGGTGAGAGCCGCGTCACGATGCCCTCGTTCTTCGGCTACATGGCGTACTCGTTCGGGATCTTGGTCCCCCTCGACATCATCATTACCCTACTCTTCTTCCGCAGCTGAGGCGACCAGGTGGCGGAGCGACCGACGATCCGAATTCGCGCCGCTCGTACGAGCGATCGGCAGGCCGTGCTCGCACTCTGGCGCGCGTTGATGGACGAGCACCGCGACATCCCGCCGGGCTTCGCGCTATGCGAGAACGCCGATGAGCGCGCTGGCGAGATGTTCTTCGATCCCGATCATGCGGAGTCGCAACGGCTGGTCGTCGCAACAAAGCCGGACGGTGCGATCGTCGGCTTCAGCTTCGCCCTGCTAATCCACAACGCTCCGATCTACGACCCTGCGGTGATCGGTTGTATCACCGATTGCTACGTCGCCCCCATGCATCGCGCCAGCGGAATCGGCACCGCGCTGATCGCAGCGCTCGAGCGCTGGTTCCGGCGACGGGAGATCACCCACGTCGAGGTCTCGGTCGCGGCGAACAACCCGCGCGCCGCCCGGTTCTGGCGCCGCGTCGGCGCGGTCGACAAGTTCCTGCGCCTGGAGTTCCGCTTCGACGACTGATCGCCCAGACTCATCCCGGCACGATCGGGACAAAATCGTTGCGTAACCGCGATGGTCGATCGAGAATAGCGGCTGAACGCCTGGAGAATGCCGATGTGCCGCCCCGACCGTGTGCGATTTTCGAGCTCGGATGCTACGCGACGTGATGATCGGCGACGTCACGTATTGCGACGGTTCGCCTCATTCGTCCTCAGCCTCGCGTTCGTCGCTCTCGCCGCGCCGACGCGACCCCGAGCCCAGGTTTTGACGAGCGATGACATCGAACGAATCCGCTCCGCCCTCGAGCGCGTGGTCCTGCGGGTGACGGCCGATCAAGATCTCGGGATGAAAACGACTCCGATGATCCGGGCCTACGGTTTCGCCGTGCGAATTCGGCTGGGGGGCAAGGTCTTGATCGTCACCTCCCTCCCCCTCGTGGTCAAGGCGAGCTCGATCCGTATCACGACCGGTGACAACCGGGTCTTCAACGCATCGATCGAGTTCCGCGACCCCCAACAAGCTCTGGCGGTGTTGTCCGTCGCCAACCCGAAAGACGCGAAGGCCCTGGCGTCCCGTGCGGGGATTGCGACGCTCGCGGCGGACGGCTCGATGAAGCCCCAGACGTTCCTGTACAGCTTGGTCCATATTCCGGGGCACGGAACCCAGGTCGCCAAGGGAACCCTGCTCTCGACCCAAAAGGGGCCACTATACGGCTACTGGGGGAACGACATCCCCGTCGTGTACGGTTTGCCCCTCTTCCATTTCGACGGCACGTTGCTCGGGATCAACTTTCGC
Organism: Myxococcales bacterium; assembly: GCA_020430585.1. Taxonomy (GTDB): domain Bacteria; phylum Myxococcota_A; class UBA9042; order JAGQJP01; family JAGQJP01; genus JAGQJP01. The sequence continues at coordinate 10,174 of JAGQJP010000390.1, forward strand.
TACGGCTTCAGCTCGAACAAATTCGGCCTCTGCGCCGGCGTCGAGCGCCTTCGTGAGTTTCTCAAGGCTTACGCCGCCTTCGACGAGAAGCGGCGGCGGAAGAGCAGCCGATGAGCGCGGGCGATCTCGCGGATCGGGTCCACGACACCTTGCGCGACTCCTGTGGCGTCGCCGCGGGAGATCCGCTGGTCGTCGGCTTCTCGGGAGGAGCGGATTCGACGGCCCTCGCGCTGCTGCTCTCGGAGCTCGGGCATCCCCTGCGTCTGGTGCTCGTCGACCACGGCAATCGCCCGCTCGGCGGCGAACGGCGACAGATCGAGACGCTCGCTGGAATGCTGGGCTGCGCCTTCGAGATCCGCTCGGTGGTGGTCGCCGAGGAGGCGTCCTGGGAAGCGGCGGCGCGACGTTCGCGCTACGCCGCGCTGCTCGAGGCCGCCGAAGGCGATCGGCCCTGCGCGGTCGCAACGGGCCACACCGCGGACGACCAGGCGGAGACCGTGCTACTCCGCATTCTCCGGGGCAGCGGCCTCCGCGGCTTGCGGGCGATTCACTACCGACGAGAGGATGCCGTCGTACGGCCGCTGCTCGACGTCCGGCGCACGGATCTGCGAGCCTACCTGGATCGTCGCGGCGTGACCTGGTGCGACGATCCGACGAACGAGGAGCCCCGCTTCCTGCGCAACCGCTTGCGCCGTGAGGTGATGCCAGCGCTCGAGGGCTTCTCGGCGACGGCGATCTCTCAGCTCGCGCATCTGGCCCAAGCCGCTGCCGACGAGCTCGAGCTGCTCGAACGGCTCCTCGCGCCAACCCTCGACGTCGACCCCACCGCGGGGATCGATCTAACGACGCTGCCGTCGCCGATCGGCGCCGCGCTGGTCCGTCGGCTGCTCGAGCGCCACGCGCCACATTCGGCGGTCACGCGACGCCAGATCGAGGCGCTGGTTCGACTTTGCTCGTCATTTGACGGCGAACGCGAGCTCCACCTTCCCGAGGGGATCACGACTCGCCGTGTCTATGATCGCCTCTATTTTTTTGACAATCCCGATCGACGTAACAGCTCGAGCGCACCCCAGCACGGCGCATCGCGGGAGAAAACGCAGACACTCAGTAATTCCCTACGCGATACGTCCTCGAGTCAGGAAATTACCGCTATTTCTGGCAAGTGGCCAGCAAATCACCGGACCACAACGCGGCACACCGAAACACAAATGGCGATCGATGGCCCCTGCCTTGTTCACCTACCATCTGGAGCACTGGAGATCTCGATTGGCCCTCCAGAGCTACCATTGAGCGACAGAAGGTGCGTGGCCTTCTCGATTCAAAACGTCAATTTCCCTCTTTTCATCGAGACCGCGCCGCTCGACGGGCATTTCCGGCCATTCGGATGCCCGTATACGCGAAAAATAAAGGATTTGTTGACTGAGGCAAAGATCCCGCGCTCTGATCGTGCTCTCGCGACGTTGTTGAGCTGCCGAGGGCGTCCACTCTGGCTGATCGGGATCCGACGCTCGAGCGAGGCACCGATCGGCGACGACGGCCCGTTTCTCGTCGCCCGCTTCACGCCATCCGACGCCCCAATTTTCACAGATCCGAAATAATAATCGCGAGATGGCATATTACATTGACAGACCACAGAGCGCAGAGTAGGGTTGCCGTCTGTTTCAGTTCTCGGCCCTCGACGCGTGATCAGCGCGGCTTCTGAGTCCGCAAACACGTTGTTGACAATCCAGGGGACTTGTATTACTTTTGTGCAGACCGATTGTCCCAAGGTGCGGAAGTCTAAGATATTTCACCATCGGCAAGGGACAGTCTTGAAGGGTGGAGACAAAGAGAGGAGGAACCAGGAATGAAGATGCGTGGTGTTTGGTTCGCGTCTCTGGTAGCGGTTATGGCAACGAGCATGTTTCTCGGGGCCGGATGCACACCGGATTACCCGAAATGCGAAAAAGATGAGCATTGTAAAGACAAAGGCGAATTCTGTGTCGACGGCACTTGTCGCAAGTGTCGCGATGACAAGGATTGCGGTGGCAATCTCTGCGTGGTTTGTGAAGGCTCCACCTATACGTGCGAACGTAAGGCGAAGTGCTGCACGACCGACGCCGACTGTCCCGGTGGCCGTTGCTGGCTGACCCAGGGCAAACAAACGGGCGAGTGCGGTCCGTCTTGCCGTACCGATGCGGACTGCGGTCCGAAGCAGATGTGCAAAGAGGGTGGCTGTGTCGACAAGCCCATTTGTACGACCGACGCCGAATGCGGTCCGAACCAACGCTGCGTGAACAACGTCTGCGTGGACAAGCCGGCCTGTAACCTGTCGAACATCTACTTCGACTACGACGAGTCGAAGATCACCGAGGATGCGAAGACGACGTTGCAGCAAAACGCGGAGTGCATCAAGACCCGCGGCGGCTCGATCAAGATCGAAGGTCACTGCGACGAGCGCGGGACCGCGGAATACAACCTCGCGTTGGGTGAGCGTCGCGCAAATGCGGCGAAAGACTACCTCACCAACTCCGGCGTCTCGGCCGGCAGCCTGAGCACGGTCTCCTATGGTAAGGAACGACCGGTCTGCTCGGAGTCGAACGAAGACTGCTGGAAGCGCAATCGACGCGCCGTGTTCCTCTTCCAGTAAGATAACCTCTCGTAGGTCATGACAGCGGTCGTGGGAATTACAAGCCCTCGACCGCTGTTTTTTTTTCCGCCATCGACCACGAGACAACGAGGGACCATGAACCGTCTGTTGAAACGTCTTCTGCCGCTCGTCGCGCTGGCTGCGCTCGGCCAGGGTTGCGTGACGCTCGGTAAGCATCGCGTGCTCAAGAGCCGCGTCGAGACGCTGGAACAGCGCCTCGATCTGATGCAGAAAAAGTTCTACGCCGAAACAGGCAAAGTGCAGCACCTGCTCGGCGGTCGGATCTCCGACCTGCGCAAGCTCAGCTCACAGCTCGGACGCCTCAACGCGTCCCTCGGCTCGAAGCTGAGCGATCTACAGGCCGACCTCAACGGGATTCGCGGCAAGATCGAGGTGATGGAATTCAAGATGCAGAAGGCCATCCGCGACATGGACTCGATCAAGGACTTCGTCGACGACAAGTTCAACAAGTCGCTCTCGGGACTCCCGCCGGGCACGCCGAAAGACAAGGCGGCGATGTACGAGTTCAGCCTGCGAATGCTGCGCAGCGGCAAGACCCGCGATGGGCGAACGATCCTCCGCCATTTCATCAACGAATTTCCGAAAGACGACCTCGCCGACGAAGCGCAGTTCTACATCGGCGAGTCCTACTTCCTCGAGAAGAAATGGGCGCAGGCGATCAAAGAGTACAAGACCGTCGAGTCGGTCTATCCCAAGGGCAACATTCTCGGTAAGGCGATCATGCGCTTGGCTGAGGCTGCACTGCGGATGAACGAGTGCTCTACCGCCCGCACGGTCTACCTCTA
>JAGQJP010000391.1 GCA_020430585.1 Myxococcales bacterium
ACGGCTGCACGTCGATCGAGTTTCTTCAGCACGACGCCCGTGTGCTGCGGCTCTCCGAACCCGTCGACTGGCTGATCACCGAATGTATGGGGAACTTCTTCGTCACCGACGAGATGCAGCCCGTACTACGCGACGCCAAACGCTTTCTGGGTGCGGGCGGACGAACGATTCCCCAGTCGATCCGGCTCTACATCGCGCCCGTCTGGCTTCCGCTGTGGAACGAGCTCGACTTCTGGCGCGAGCCGATCGGTGGCCTCGACTATCGCGGCGCCCTCGACTTCGCGACCAATCGCAGTTACGTGCTCCACGTCGAGCCCGAGTTCGTGATCGGAAAAGCGGTGCTGATGGATCAGTTTCCGCTGCTCGAGAGCCCCGATCGCGTCGGCGGCCACTACACCCTCTCCTTCGGGACGTCGACGCGCTGCGACGGCGTGATCGGCTGGTTCGACGCGCAGCTGACCGACACGATCGTCTTGACCACCGGCCCTTCACAGCGCACGCATTGGGGCCAGATGCTCTTCCCGATCGATCCCCGCCGCGTGACACCCGCTACCAGCCTTCGCTTCGAGCTCGAGCTCGCCCTCGACCCCGAGTATCAATGGACCTTCCGCTGGAGTGGCGAGTGGGGCGGCGACGCGAGCGGTACACCGCGCTTCGAGCACGACTCGCGTTGGCGATTCGGACGCCCGGATCCACCCTCGGGTCATTCGAATTGACACTCCCGCGCAGAGCGGGTATCGTTTCGCTGCGTTGTGCTCTTTCGAGGAAGCCATGCCGGAGTTGGTCGGATTCAAGGTTCTCAAGCGCCCGTCAGATAAGCCGAGCAAACCCCTCGTCTCGATCGTGATCCCGGTCTACAACGAAGAGGGGCTCTTGCAGACGTCGATCGTCAATCTCGTCGAGGATATGAAGCGCTTCGACTTCGCCTACGAGATCGTGATCACCGAGAACGGAAGCAAGGACGCCACGGTCTCGATCGCCCACTCCCTCGCCGAGCGCTTTCCGATGATCCGGGTGCTCAGCTCGTCCGAGCCAAACTACGGTCGCGCGCTGAAGAAGGGGATCCTCGAGGCCCATGGCACCTATGTGATCTGCGACGAGATCGACATCACGGACACCGACTTCTACCGCCGCGCGCTGCAAAAGCTCGTCGACGAAGGCTACGACTTGGTGGTCGGCAGCAAGCTCCACCCCGACGCGCGGGACAAGCGCCCACCGTTCCGCAAGGCGGCGACGAAGGTGATCAACCTGATGCTGCGCGTGATGCTCGACTTCCACGGCACCGACACCCACGGCCTCAAGGCCTTCAATCGCGAGCGTCTGCTCGCCGTCGTCAACCGCTGCGTCGTCGAGCGCGACATGTTCGCCTCTGAGCTCGTGATCCGCGCCGAACGCGAGCTGCGGGTGACAGAGATCCCCGTCGAGATCGTCGAGAAGCGGCAGCCCTCGATCAACCTCGTGCGCCGCGTACCGCACGTGCTCAAGAACATCGCCAAGCTCTACTTGGCCTTCCGACTCAACCGCTGAGATGAACGAGCGCCACCTCGCCGTCAACGTCGATCTCGATTCCATCTCGCTCTATTTTCAGCTCCACGGGCTCGATCCCGCCGCCGCGGACGAGATCGTCTACGAACGCGCCGTGCCGCGATTTCTCGAGCTCTTCGAGCGCTGCGGGGTGAAGGCGACCTTCTTCATCGTCGCCCAGGACCTCGAGCGCGGTGACAACTGGGCCCAGGCGCGCGCGCTGGTCGAGGCGGGCCACGAGATCGGCAACCACACCTTCACGCACCCCTATGACCTGATCCATCGCCCCGCCGAGGAGATCTTCTCCGAGACGAAACGCGCGCACGTTGTCTTGAGCGAGCTCAACGCTGGACCGATCGTCGGCTTCCGCGCACCTGGATACAACGTCAGCCCCGCGGTCTACAAGGCGCTGACGCGCCTGGGCTACGTCTACGATTCGTCGATCCTGCCGAGCCCGCCCTATCTTTTGGCGAAGTACGCGGTGATGGGCGCCCTCGCGCTGCGCGGCAAGCGCAGTCGCTCGATCGTCGGCAACCCCTGGCAGATGTTCGCGTCGCCGCAGCCGGGAACACGTCACGGTGTCTGGGAGATCCCGATCAGCGTGCTCCCGGTAGCGCGGGTTCCGGTGATCGGCACCTCGCTCGCCCTCTTCGGTGAGCGCTTCGGTCAGCTCTGCGTGCGCACCTTGCGGCACCAGCGCGTGGTCAACCTCGAATTCCACGGCGTCGACCTGCTCTCGCTTCACGACGACCCGATCGCCCGCCCCCTCGCGGCGCAGAGCGATCTACGGGTCCCCGTCGCAAAGAAGCTCGAGGTCTTCCGCCGCACGATCCGCGGCCTCGCCCAGTCCCACGAGCCACTGCGGCTCGACGCGCTGGTCTGGAGGCTGCCGCGATGAAGCGCCGAATCCGTGTTGCCCATCTCTCGGATCTCCACGTCTGCCACAACCTGACGACGCTGGCGAACCTGTTCTGGGACTTCGTCCGCCTCTCGGGCCCACCGCTGAGCGTGCGGGCGGCGTTGCAGCGGATCCTCGACGATCCCCTGCGGCGCGACCAACTGACGCGCCTGCTCTTCCGCCAAAAAGACGCCCCCGAGAAGCTCAGCCCCTTCAAGCTGCTCGCCTGGGGCGTGGTCAGCATGCCGGTGGCGATCTATCTGATCAAGCAGGTCTTGAACTTCAAGCGCGCGTTCTACATCAGTATGGATTTTCCCGACCGCCGCGAGGTGCTGCTACGCCACCTCGAAGAGCAGCACGTCGATCACGTCGTCGTCTCGGGGGATCTCTCGAACGCGGCGCACCCGCGCGAGCTCGGGATCGCCCGGGAGTTCCTCGATCGCCTCGGCGGCCGCGAGCGAGTCAGCGTGATCCCGGGCAACCACGACGTGAGCATGCACAACACGGTGCTCTCGGGCATCTCGTCGGTCGAAGAGAAGCTCGAGGACTTCCTCGGCTCGTTTCGCGACTACATCCCCGACCAATTTCCCGATCCGATCGCGATGGAGAAGACGACGCTCTTCCCCTATCTGCGCCTGATCGACCAGTCCATCGCGCTGATCGGCCTGGACTCGACGACCTACCACCCCGTTCTCAACGTGCG
>JAGQJP010000392.1 GCA_020430585.1 Myxococcales bacterium
AGAGATCCAGGGGCTGATGGAGGAAAACGAGCAGTACGCCGTCGAGACCAAGAACGTCGAGGAGATCGAGCACGGCAAGATCACCGTCCAGCGTCTGCTCAAAGACCTGCAGAAGCAACTTCCCCAGGTCAAGCAGCTGGTCAAGCGCAATCAGCTCGACGCGGGACTGTTACAAAAGGCGGAAGACCAGGTACACCATGCGAAAGAAGCGATACGCGATGGAAACCTCCGCGAATTGAAAGAGCTCGAGAAGAGCCTCGAACGATCGATCTCGATTTTCGCGGGAATTCTCAGCTTGAATTAGAAGCGAGCCATGGCCGACAAAGAAAGCGAATTTCACGATTTGGATCCCCAGCTGGTGGCGCCGCTCGATTCGGATCAACAGCGCTCGAGGCTGCATCAACTGGCCGAGCGCTGGAACGACGAGTGGGCCGTCGCCGAGATTACCGACGACGGCAAGCTCCCACGCGGCGGCGTACGGCTGGAGCTCGAGAATCTCGACCAGCTGGTGAACATCGTCGAAGAGTCCCAGCATCTCGGGTCGCGCCCGGACGATCTCGCGGACGAGCTGGACCGCGATGATTTCGGTGACGCCGAGGTGCCAAGCGACTCTCCCCTCGATGGCGGTGATCGGTCGGCGTACGACGAGCTCGAAGCGCCGCATGCAGCCGAGAGCTCTCCCGCCGCGTCCGATCTCGAGCCCGCCGAGTCTCCGCTGACCGAGCCCGTCGCCGCCGAGTCTCCGCTGACCGAGCCCGTCGCCGCCGAGTCTCCGCTGACCGAGCCCGTCGCCGCCGCCGACGAGCCCGCCGCCGTCGCGACGTCGACCGACTGGAACCTGTTCGTCGTCGAGGTCCTCAAAGCATACGAAGAAGAGCGCTTCGATGTCGCCTATTCGATGGCGCGCCGCTATCTCGAGCACGATCCCGATCACGAGGACGTCCAGCTCGTGATGATGGAGTGTCAAGAGAAGCTCGGAGGCTGATCGCTCCCATCCGCACGGTTCTCGGCTTCGACCGATCCAACGCGAGTCAGCGCCACAGCTCCAGATGTCGCTGTTCAGGGTGCGTCGTATGTGTGTTGCCGCAGAAAACTCACCAGGCGCCCGACGTAGCTCTCGAAGGGCGGGCAGACGATCCCGCTCCCCGCTAGAAGTTGCAGTGTATTCGAGTTGTTGAACAGCGCCTGCTGATTGAATTGCTCGAGGAATTGGCGTGGCGGTCGGGTGACTCGCTCGAGGCCGGGGATGCGCAATAGCAGCTGCGTGATGCTCGCCGGGATCTGCCCCTTCGGCAGCTTGCGCCCAGCGTGCTCGGCGACGAGCTCGTAGACGCGGCGCGCAGGGAGCGGATTCGAGTCGGTCAGATGAAACGTGCGACCGACGGCGCGGTCCTGCGACGAGAGGTAGTGCGCCGCGTCGATGACGAAGTCGATCGGTACCAGATTGAGCGGGTTGTCCCCCTTTCCCGGGAGCGGCAGGTGGATGTCGATCGGCAGGTTGACGATCGCGTTCATCAAGTAGTAGGGGCCGGCGAAGCGATCGATCTCGCCGCTCGTCGAGTCTCCGACGATCAGCGATGGCCGGAAGACGGTGAGCGGCAAGTCCCGCATCGCGTGTCGCACGACCGTTTCGGCGACGAACTTGGTCTGCTCGTAGACGTTGCGAAAGCGCTGACCGCAATCGAGCTCGTCCTCTTGCACGACCCCGGTTCGATTTCCCGCCACGAAGGCGGTACTGTACTGGCAAAAACGGCGCAGCTTCGCCATCTCGAGGGAGAGGCGCAAGACCGCCTTGGTCCCCTCGACGTTCACCTGCCGAATCGTCTCGGTGTCGACGCCGAGGAAGTAGATCGCCGCCATGTGGTGGACGACCTCGATCGTCTGAGTCAGCGTGCGCACTTCCTGGCCGCTCAGGCCGAGATCGATGTCGACCACGTCGCCCTCGAGGATTTCGAAGCGACCACCGAGCGAGCGGAGCCAGATGTTGGCCTCTTCGGCAAAGCGCGGCTGGACCAGGGCGAAGACCGTGTCTCCGGCCTCGGTGAGGCGCCGACACATTCGTTTCGCCGTGAAAGCGGGGTAGCCTGTGACCAGCACGTTCGAGCCGTTCGACGATCCCATTGCGCTCCTATTGGCTTCGGTCCGAGGCGAAGCGCTGTTCGAGTGCCGCGAGCATCCCGTCGACGTGCGTCCGCAGGTCGTCCAGCGTGCCATTGTTTTCGATGACGACGTCCGCGACCTCGCGCTTGCGCGCCTGGGGCATCTGCGACGAGATCCGAGCGCGCGCCTCGTCTTCCGTCAGCGCGTTGCGTGCGAGGAGGCGCTCGAGCTGGAGGCGCTCGTCCGCCGCCACCACGACGAGCGCGTCGAGTGCGCGGTGCAGGTTGTTTTCGACGATCAGGGCGGCTTCGTAGAAGGCGATCGAGACACCAGCTCGATCGAGCTCATCGATGCGCGCGGCCCCGAGGGCGGCGATTCGTGGGTGCGTAATCGCTTCGAGGCGGCGCCGCGCATCTGTGTCGTGGAAGACGATCTGGGCGACCCGTTGGCGGTCGAGCTCGCCACTCGGAGTCAGCGCGTCGCGGCCCAGGGCGCGCGCGATCTCGGCCAGAGCCGGGCTCCCCGGTCGGACGACCTCGCGGGCGAGCTGATCGGCGTCGATCACGGCCAATCCCCGCCGTTCGAGCTCCCGTGCGACCGTCGACTTGCCACAGGCGATGTTCCCCGTCAGTCCGACGACCCTGATCCTTCGACCCATGGACCCACGCTAACACGGTTCTCCGCCGTTGACAAACAGCTCGGTTGACAGCGAAGAGCGGATCGGGTTAGCTGGGCTTCGGCTTGATTGGTGAGGCGTATGGGTAGCAGAGCAAAGACGACGAGCGGGCCGACGAATCTGATCTGGTCGGCGCTGACCGCTGGCGGCACGACGACGACGCTGGCGACGGTGATCGCTGTTTTCGCGGCGGTCTCGGTCTTCGTCCCCCAAGGGGTCTCCCGGGGTGACCTGATCCAGGCCTTCGGCACGGATTGGGCCTCTTTCTTCGTCAGCACGGGACTCGACCACATCGCGAGCCATTCCTTCCTTTGGGCGGCGATTCTCGCCTTGCTGTTGAACCTGACGGCGATGGCGATCGAGCGTTACTACGATGCGCGGCGCATCGGCGAGCCATGGTGGTACCTGAGCGGGCGTTCCGCCGTGACGACCGCCGAGCAATCCCTCGAGCGCCGTGTCGATCGGGCCACCGCGAGTGAAGCGCTGCGCCGAGCGGGGGCTGCGACCGTCGCCTCGATATCACCGCGTCGGATCACCGCGAGCTCCGCTCCGGTCATGCCCGCCGTGCTCTTCCTGATCGCCGGAACGATCCTCGTCGGCGGATCGCTGTTCGAAGCGCGTCGCGAAGTGGTCGGCCGGCTGCGCCTCCTCGCGGGCCGCCCGACCGGGAACCAGCTGAGCTATCGGATCGGGCTCGGCCGCAGCGAGGTCCCCGCCTACTTCGACCCGTCGTTCCGCTGCGCGCGGCCCTCGACGACGCCGCCCCACGAGGTGGTCTGCGAAGCGGGACCGCTTCGAGGACAGACCAAACAGGTGCGGATCGCCTTTAACCAGCCCGCGCTCTACGATGGCGCGGTGGTCGCCTTGCGTCGGATCGAACGTCTACCCCTCGGCCGTACGGCGCTCCTCGAGGTTCGTGTCAAGGGCGACCCGACCCCGCACTACATCAGCGCGGTGCCTCAAAAAAGCTTCAAGATCGGCGGCCGGACGTGGTTCGTCGCCGACCTGCGTTCCCGCGGGCGAAATGGCCTGGGGCCGACCCTGACGGTCGTGCCGGCCGCCAAAGATGGCACGTTTCAGCGCAGCAACCTGCTCTCGATTTACGAGGGTCGTCCCGCCACTTGGTCGAAGAACGAGACGGGCCTGACCTTCCGCTGGCTGCCCGAGATGCGCCTCCATTTCAGCGTCGCCAACTCTCCGGTTCGCCCGGCACTATGGGTCGGGCTCGGTTGCTGCGCCCTCGCCCTCTTCCTGCTCGCGTTGTTGCCGATCTGCAGCGCAGAGGTGCTGACCGACGACGAGGCGACACGTCCCTGTGTTCGTGCGCTGGGGCGTCGCCGCGTGGCTCATCCGG
>JAGQJP010000041.1 GCA_020430585.1 Myxococcales bacterium
ATCGCCAAGGACGGGGCGAAGATGGTCCACGCCGTCGCGACGGCGAACGTGCCGAAGTTCACCGTCGTGATCGGCGGCAGCTACGGCGCTGGAAACTACGGGATGTGCGGCCACGCCTACGATCCGCGGCTGATGTTCAGCTGGCCGAACTCGCGAATTTCGGTGATGGGCGGCGAGCAGGCGGCTCTGGTCCTGGCCACCGTCAAAGCCGACCAGCTGGCGCGCCGCGGCGCCGGTTTTTCCGAGACCGAGCGCCAGGCGTACATGCAGCCGATCCTCGACAAGTACGAGCACGAGGGCAACCCGTACTACGCCACGGCGCGCATCTGGGACGATGGGATCATCGACCCGAAAGAGACGCGCAACGTGCTCGCCCTCGCGATCGCGGCGAGCTTGAACGCGCCGATCGACGAGTGGCGTCCCGGCGTCTTCCGCATGTAACCCGAGCGAGCGCGCCGTGTCTCCGACTCGCGGACGCGTAGGAGCGTGACGATGAGCGATCTATACATCGACCAGGACGGCGGGGCGCTGCGCATCACGTTCGCCCGTCCCGAGGTGCACAACGCCTTCACGGGCGCGATGCTCCAGCAGATCGGCAACGCCCTCGACGAGGCGCGAACCGGCGGGCACGTCCGCGTCGTGGTGCTCGCGGCCGAGGGAAAGAGCTTCTGCGCTGGCGCGGACCTGCGCTGGATGGCCTCCCAGGCGGGCGGCGACCACAGCGCGGTGCTGGGTCGCTTCTTCGAGACGCTCAATCGCTACCCGATGCCGACGATCGCTCGCATTCAGGGCCCCGTGCGCGGCGGCGGCGTGGGCATCATCTCCTGCTGCGACATTCCCCTCTGCACTCGGGCGGCGAGCTTCGCCCTGACCGAGGTGCGCCTCGGCCTCGCCCCCGCGGTGATTTCGCCCTACGTCGTGCGCAAGATCGGCGTCGCGGCGGCGCGAGAGCTCTTCGTCACCGGCGAGACCTTCGACGCCGATCGGGCGCAGCGCCTGCAGCTCGTCAACCACGTCTTCAACAGCGAGCGGGAGATGGACCGAGCGATCACGCGGCTCACGAGCTCGGTGATCAAAGGCGGTCCGGTCGCCGTGGCCGAGTGCAAGAATCTGGCGTTGACGATGGGCGAGGTGCCGACCGACGAGGCGTTGACCACGACGACCGCCCTGATCGCCAGACTGCGAGCGGGTGAGGAAGGGCAGGAAGGGATGCGCTCGTTTCTCGAGAAGCGAGCCGCGAGCTGGGTCCTCGAGGCCGAAGGCGGTGACGAGCGATGAAGCGCGTGCTGATCGCGAACCGCGGCGAGATCGCCGTGCGGGTGATCCGCGCCTGTCGGCTGGCGGGGCTCGAGACCGTCGCGGTCTACTCCGACCCCGACGCGACGGCTCTACACGTGCGCCTCGCCGACCGGGCGGCGCGACTCGGTGCGGCGTCGCCCCTGGCGAGCTATCTCAATCAAGACCTGCTGCTCGAGGTGGCGCGCACGACGGGTGCCGACGCCGTCCACCCCGGCTATGGATTTCTAAGTGAGAACGCAGCGTTCGCGCGCCGTGTCGAAGATGCGGGGCTGACGTTCATCGGGCCGACGGCGGCGTCGATCGAGGCGATGGGCGACAAGATCACGGCGCGCAAAGCGATGGAGCGGGCGGGGGTTCCCGTCGTCCCTGGTTTTCATGGCGAGGCGACGAGCGACGACGAGCTGCTCGACGAGGCGCGGCGCGTCGGATTTCCCCTGCTGGTCAAAGCCGCCTCGGGTGGCGGCGGAAAGGGCATGCGCGCCGTTCGGCGGCTCGACGAATTCAGCGCGGCGATCGCCGCGGCGCGGCGCGAAGCGGCGTCGGCCTTCGGTGACGCGACGGTCTATCTCGAGCGGCTGCTCGAAGAGCCGCGGCATATCGAGTTCCAGGTCTTCGGCGATCAACAGGGTCACGTGATCCAGCTCGCCGAGCGGGAGTGCTCGATCCAGCGACGGCATCAGAAGATCGTCGAGGAATCTCCCGCTCCCCACCTCTCGGACGAGCTGCGCCGGCGGATGGGCGAGGCGGCGGTTGCCGCGGCGAAGGCGGTGAGCTACGTCGGTGCCGGGACGATCGAGTTCCTCGTCGACGGCGACGAGTTCTACTTCCTCGAGATGAACACGCGGCTGCAGGTCGAGCATCCCGTGACCGAGGTGCGCCTCGGCGTCGACCTGGTGCAGGCACAGCTCGCCGTCGCGCAGGGCCTCCCGCTACCCTGGAGCGAACAGCAGATCTGTCCCCGGGGCAGCGCGATCGAGGTGCGTCTCTACGCCGAGGACCCATCGCGGGGGTTCTTGCCTACATCGGGCGTGCTCCGCCGCTACCGACCGCCCCACGGCCCCTTCGTTCGCCACGACGGCGGCTTCGTCGAAGGGGACGAGGTGACGACGCACTACGATCCGATGCTGGCGAAGCTGATCGTCTGGGGCGAGACCCGCGACCAGGCCGTGCGCCGACTCGCCGCCGCGCTCGACCACTACGTCGTCCACGGCGTGACGACGAACCTCGACTTCTTGCGACGTCTGGTGCGGCATCCCGCCTTCCTCGCGGGTCAGACCGACACGCACTTCATCGATACGCACTTCTCGATGCCCTACGCTCCGATTCCGGCCACCGAAGAGGCGATGATCGCCGTCGCCGTCGCCGAGCTGTTCGGGTTGGGCGCGACCAAGCCGACGGGCGGCGGCGAGCAGGGTGATCGCTTCAACCCCTGGCAAACCCTGGGCAGCTGGCGGAGTGGACGATGAAATACTGGATCGGTCCCGACGGCGGAGCGCTCGGGGTGACAGCGAAGCGCTCACCCAGCGACCCGGAGCGCGTGATCGTCACCCTCGGCGAGCGTCAAATCCACCTCGTCGCGCGCCAGGCACCGGATGGCATGCTGCTCCTCGAGCTCGCTGACGGCCGCCACCTCGGCGCCTGGGTCACCCGCGATGGACAACGCTACTGGGTCAGCTGCGGCGGAACGACGGTGGTGGTCGAGCCGGCGAACACCGAGTCTCGCTCGGACATCGGCCATGGGGGCGGGCTCGAAGCACCGATGCCGGGAAAGGTCCTCGGCATCCACGTCGAGCTCGGTCAGCACGTCAAACGCGGCGATACGCTGCTCGTGATGGAGGCGATGAAGATGGAGCACCCGCTCGTGGCCCCCTTCGACGGCATCGTCCGCGAAATCCGCACCGAGGAAGGCGAGATGGTTTCCTCTGGAGCGGCTCTGGTCGTGGTCGAGCAGGAGGAGGGGTGACCGCGATCACCGTCACCGAGGTCGGGCCGCGCGACGGCCTGCAGAACGAAGCGGTCGTCGTGCCGACGGCGCTGAAGATCGACTTCATCAACGCATTGCTGCAAGCGGGTGTGCGCCACGTCGAGGTGACCAGCTTCGTGCATCCCCAGCGGATCCCCGCGATGGCCGACGCCGAGGAGATCTACCGCGCGGACGACCGCCCCGATGGGGTCAGCCTCTGGGCGCTGGTTCCCAACCTCAAGGGCTACGAACGCGCGCGCTCGGTGGACTGTCGCTGGGTCGCCGTCTTTACGGCGGCGAGTGAAGCCTTCACGCGAGCGAACATCAACATGACGATCGACGAGAGCCTCGAGCGCTTCCGCGGCATCGCCGCGCGGGCCTCCGCCGACGGCGTGAAGCTCAGGGGCTACGTCTCGACCGTCTTCTCCTGCCCCTACTCGGGCCCGGTCGCTCCCGCCGCCGTGCTCCCCGTGGTGCGCGCGCTGCTCGAGATGGGCTGCTTCGAGGTCAGCCTCGGCGACACGATCGGCGTCGGCACACCGGTGCAGACCCGGCGACTGCTGGACGAGCTGGTCCCCGCCGTCGGCGCCGAGCGCCTGGCGCTGCACTTTCACGACACCTGGGGGATGGCCTCGGCCAACGTCTTCGCCGCCCTCGAGTACGGCATCGTCCACTTCGACTCGAGCGCCGGTGGCCTCGGCGGCTGCCCCTACGCCCCCTCGGCGACGGGCAACCTCGCCTCGGAAGACCTGCTCTATCTCCTCGACAACCTGGGCTACACGACGGGCATCGACCTCGAACAGGTCACCCGGGCGGGCGAGCTCATCGCCTCATACCTGCACCGCGCCCTTCCCGGCCGCGTGCACCAAGCGATCCTCGCGCGCTGGAAACGGCAATCCCAGACCCGTCGCTGAGCTCGTTTCCATCGGCTGCGCGACGCCGCTCACTTGTCGGGAACTCGAGAGATCGTGCGGGTCGCCGGGTGGTACTCGCCGAACTCGGCGCGATACAGCTCGGCGGCCCAGAGCCCGATCGTCGCCGGAGGGATCTCGATCAACCGCATCAGCGATCGCTCCCAGCGCCGGTCGCGGAGCGAGGCGAGGAGCCAGTCGTCCGTCGTCCCCAACGCCCTGGCGCCGAGTTTGGCGAGAATCGTGCGGGCGACCCAGAGATAGCTCGAACGACCGAGAGCGGGATCGGCGAGATTGAGGTAAAGCATGAAGAGCGTGTAGCGACGGCCACCCTGCGCCTCAGCGAGCTCGGCCAGGAAGGCGCTGAGCTCGGCATTGGTCGCTGCCACGGTGTTGTAGGCCATCCGCCCGAGGCGCAGGCGCGTCGAGAGATCGGCTGGATCGCGCACGACCACATCCTGCAACCGTGCGGAGAGCAGCCGGCGGAGCGAACGGGCGAGGGGCGGACCCTGGCGGTGGTCGATCACGTGACGCACCTCGTGGTGAGCGACCATCAGGCGCAAGAGTGACCCGAGCTCGGCGCAGCGCTCGCGCTGTTCGCAACCCGCGGGGAGCAGGCCGCGCAGCTCGGCACCGATCGAGGTCAGCACCGCCTCGAGACGCGCGCTGGCCATCGTCCCCGCGCTCAGACGCCGCGTGTAGATCCGTCGACACTCGCGGAGGCTGCGTATGCAGGTCGCCAGCTCGCCCTCGAGCCGCTCGATCTGCCGCACGAGGAGGATCGCCCGGGCGATCCCGGTCGATTTGTGCCCGAGCAGCGCGCGACGAACGTTGAGCTTGTCGATCCGCCGAGCCAGCAACGCGGGCACGTCGCGACCTTGATAGCGCAGAACGATCGGCCGCTCGAGAGCGTAGGAGAAGACGTAGAATCGCTCGCGCCCCGACGCGCTCCGCAGGGCGTCGGCGGAGACGAAGAACGGCAGGCCCAGACGGTCGAAGAGCACGTTCACCAGGTCCAGGGCGGCTAGCGCGAGGACGGGCTGACCGAGCTCTTCGGCTTCGAAGACCGCGCCGAGGGCGAGGCGCAGCTCTTCGACAGGAATCGTCTGCAGGAACGTGACGAGCGCCGCACGATACGTCGGCGCCGTCGCCCAACGAGCGCCCGGAATACGGCGGGCGCGATCGAGGGCGACCAGAATCGGCGCCAACCGGTGCTCCAGCGCCTGACGCAGGTCGACTTGCACTTCCCGGGGCAGCGGCGTCACGGGCGCGCCGAGAACGGTGAAGACGCGCGTCGGCGTAGACGAGGCGATCAGCCCGTCGTCGCCATAGACGCGGAGCACCATCGTGTGCCAGCCGTCGCTCGTGGCGATTAGACGCGCCGCCACCGAGTAGAGCAGCGCGCGCCCCGGCGCCTCCCATTGGTCCGGGGTGATCACGCCCTGGGCCAGCCGTCGGCCTTCCGCGACCAGCACGAAGCGCGTCGGCTTCGTACGTGCGACGATCAGCGCGTCGAACTGGAATTCGGGGGCGGTCAACGTCCGATCGGCGGGACGCAGCAGCTCAACGAGGGCTACCGGCGTTCCGTCGCCCTTTGGCGGGCGCGGTAGCAGGCGCGGAAGGCGGGCGATCAGAGGATGGGTGCCGACGAGCAAAACGATGCTGCCCCCGACCGCGGGCGGGCGCGACGGACGCTCGGCCGACGAGTGGTAGAAAAAGCGGTGATAGACCTGCTCGCCCACGAAGGCGAGCCCGAGTGCGAACAGAGCGATCAGCAGCCGACGATCGACGCGACGCCGTTGTCCGGAATCCTCGATCACCACACCCCGCTCATATGGCTTCGTCCGCCGCCATTCGCGCCGAGCTGCCCAGGCGATACCCGATCAGCGCGCCGACGAACCCGGCGACGCCCCAGCCGAGAAGGGCGAGCATGTGCATCCGCATTGCCGCGACGAACGCCCCTTCATAGCCCGCGAAGCCGAAGAAGAGAAAGGCGACGATCGTCGCCGCGAGCCAGTTGACGGGAATCGCGAGGCCCGCCGACTGCAACGCCCCACCGCGCAAGCGCCACCCCAGAAGAAATGGCCCAATCATGAACAGCGGTGCGAGGAAAGCGATGTACTTCCACGGATGGACCAACACGAAGCTGCGTTTCCAGCTGTCGCCCTGTTTCGAACGGCCGATGAAGAGATGGTACGGCACGTCGGCCCGTTTTCGGCGTCCGGCCATATACTCTTTGTCGGCACGCACCGACGTGTTGTACAGACCGATCGCCTCCTGACACGTCGCGCTCAGTTTCGTTTGTTTGCTCTCGGCACAATGGTAGTAGAACTTCAGCGGGCTGCCACCGTATTTGAGCCCGAGGGAGAAGAGCCAGGCGGTGGCGAGCGCGACGACGAAGACCCAGGACCATTGATAGGTCGGCTGGCGGACCATCACGCGACAGTGGGGACAGGCGGGCGGCGTCGGATTGTTGGGGTAGTCTTCGCCGCAATGCAGGCAGTTGTCCTTTCGGCGCACGCGCTCGATCACCGCGGTCGCCAGCGCCGACATCGACTGCGCGGCGACGAATTGCATGATCGCCACGCAGAAGACGAAAAACAACGACGGCGCGGCGATCGTCGAGACGAAGTCGCCCTTGAGGAAGTCGCCCTTGATGATCATCAGCTGGCTGCCGAAAGCCGAGCCGACGCTGAAGCCGCTCATCCGCAACCAGAAGACCGCCTGCAAGATCACCGAGAAGAAGACCGCGAGGCCGAGCTCGCGCCCGATCCGACGACGGAAGACGAGCGTGCCGAAGAGGCCGACCAGAGCGAACCAGAGCGCCGCCCAAAGCGTTCGGCCAACACCGTCGCGGCTGAGGAGGATGTCGAGATAGATGATGCCGTGCTTGTCGAGGACACGCTTCATCGACTTGACGTCGCCGCTGCGGTGGCCGTCGTTGAGCGTCTTCAGCTCGGCGAACGAGAGCTTCAAGACCTCGCTCGGCTTGGCCAAGCGAAGCGTCGGCTTGACCTCGAAGCGAAAGTCCCGCAGCCCGGGGATGAACGCGAGCGCACCGAGGCCACAAAAGAGCACGATCGAGAGCAGGCCGACCAGATTCCAGCGAATCGGCGCTCGGGGGAAGTCGACTTCGGACTGCACGTCGATCCGCGCGCCACAACTTTCGCAATTGGGCAGAAAGTCGGGATTCTCATGGCCGCAGGCGGGGCAGAACTGGGTGGTCATCGATGCTCCTTCGACCTGGTCCGCGCTAGCCGCGAGGCGCTGGTCAGGCGTACGTAATCCACAGGTAGTAGGCCGCGAATCCGCCGAGAAAGACGATTCCGGTCCAACTCAGCCCGCGCAGCGCCAGCGATGGGCGCAGCGCTAGGGGTACCTCGTCGCTCGTCACGCAGCGATGATTGAGCCAGGCCAACAGTGGCGCCGTGAGGAACGAGAGGACCGTCGCCAGGTCGACCATCCGCGTCAGCGATTGGGCGAAGAAACGCAAGACCAACGTCGATCCCACCGCCAACACGGCGAGCGAGAGCCAGAACAGGCGCTGACCGCTCGTCCCCTCGGCTTCGTGGCCACCCGGCTCCTCGCCGCTGCGAAAGCGGGCCCAAAGAATCGTCAGCGCCCGGGGAAACCCGTCGACAACCGTCAGCGTCGTCGAGAACATCACCGCAAACGCCGAAACGCCGATCACCGGCCGCGACCACTCGCCCAGCGTCTGCGTGTAGAGCGAGACGACCTGGAAGGCAAACTGCGCCGCCTTGTTCGAGGGCGAAACGCCGCTACCGAAGAAGACGCCCGCGCCGAGGGTGACAAAACAAACCGCGAGCAACACGGTGCCGAGGTAGCCGATGTGGAAGTCGAGCATCGACTCGGCGAGGGACGGCGCATGCGAGGTATCGCGACGGCGCGCCAAGGTCCAGAGCGACTGCCAGACGGCGATGTCGATCGCCGAGGGCATCCAGCCGACGAGGGCGGCGACGAACATCAGCTGCTTACGATCGCTGAAGATCGAAGCGGACGGCCAGAAGGTGAGGCGGCTGAAGTCGAGACGCGGCACGACCATGACCGTCGCGATCAGCGTCGAGACCGTCAAGACGGCGACGACGAGCTTGTTGATCCGGTCGAGCCAGTGGTAGCGGCCGATGCCGATCAGCACGCCACAGATCACCATCAAAGCCGCGGCGATCCAGATCGGAGACCAGCTCAGCCCGAGCATCACTTTGGCCAGCGCGGCGGTCACGAGCGAGACGGCCGCCTGGATCGTGAACATCGTCCCCAGCGTGACGATCGTGTAGGCCACCAACGCCCAAGTTCCCTGGCGGCGGTATCCCTCGAGGAGCGACGTGCCCGTCGCCGTGGCATACTGCGGGCCGAAACGAAAGGCGGGATACTTGAGCAGGTTCGCCAACAGCACGAAGAGGAGCAGCCCGAAACCGTAGCTCGCCCCCGCCCGCGTCGACTGCACGAGGTGCGAGACGCCGACGGCGGCACCCGCGAAGAGCAGGCCCGGCCCGAGGGCCTTCCAAAACGTCCGATTCTCGATCATCTCGTCATCCAGTGCCGTGCGCGTCACACCGTTTCTACCCAACCGCAGCCCCCGATTGCAATCCCCTTTTCTCTCTGGTAAAGATGGCGGGCACGCTTCGGCGCCCAGACCCGAGTCGAGGGCCGCGCCAATCGCGTCGCGAAAGGAGAGCGATGAGCCGACCGATTTGCATCGTCACCGGAGCCACCGCGGGCCTCGGACTGGCCACCGCCAAAGGGCTCGCCGCCGCTGCCGCTCATGTCGTGATGATCGCCCGAGACGAGGCGCGGGGCAAAGTCGCCAAAGAGGCGGTGCTCAGCGCCGTCCCCAATGCGACGGTCGACGTCGACGTCGCCGATCTCGCCTCGCTCGAGTCGATTCGTCGCGCGTCGGAGCGGTTGCACGACCGATATCCGCGGTTCGACGCCTTGATCAACAACGCCGCGATCGTTCCCCAAGAGCGCACGCTCTCCAAAGACGGGATCGAGCTGCAGTGGGCGGTCAATCACCTCGCGCCCTACCTCTTCACGCGCCTCCTGCTCGATCGCCTCGCCGAGGGAGATGGCGGGCGCGTCGTCAACGTGACCTCGAAAATGCACCGCCGCGGCCGGATCGACTTCGACGACCTCCAGTTCGAGACGCGCAAGTACGCCTGGAGCGCCGCCTACTGTCAGTCCAAGCTGGCGAACGTGCTCTTCACCTACGAGCTCGACCGCCGGGCGCAGGGGCTGGGCGTCACCTCCAACTGCTTCCACCCCGGGGTGATCGCCACGAAGGTCGCGCGCCGCTTCAACATCTTCACGCGCGCGCTCTCCAAGCTGCTGCTCAAGACGCCGGAGCAAGGCGCCGACACGGCGATCTACCTCGCCCTCTCGAACGAGCTCGACGGGGTCTCGGGAAAATTCTTCGTCGATCGAAAAGCGGTCGATTCGGCGAAGGCCTCGTACGACGAAGAGGTCGCGCGGACGCTCTGGGAGGTCAGCGCAGACGCGGTCGGTATGCCGCACTGAGCGCCGCCCGCGCGCGTCGCGAGCTGCCACGTCCGGCGCTCATCGCCGAAACCACGAAATAAAACGGTCCATCGTGAGGTTGATTTCACATACGGACGATCCGGTCGTATAATGAGATCTGATTTCGACACGACGATCGTGGTTGAATTGGAGGTGCAAGATGGGAACGAAAAAAGCGTTCGCCTCCGCGGCGATCAACTTGGAGCTCCCGACTGGTTACGAGGCTCGCGGCCATGGCCGACGCGATCGCAAAATCGCCCAGCTCTGTCGGCAGATTGAGCAGCTCCTCTCGATGGTCTTCGCGGGCCACGAGGACGAGATGCTCAACGACCTGATGGTCGACTCCGTCATTCCGGCTCCCGACGCATCACACCTGCTCGTGACCGTGTACTACGCTGGAACCGACGAGGTCGCCGACGCCAAAGCGATCATTTCCCGACTCAACGAAGAGCGGACGGCGCTGCGTACGGAGGTCGCGCAGGCGGTGAATCGACGGAAAGCCCCCGAAATTTCGTTTCGCTTGATCTAACCCACGCCGCCTGCACGCGGTGTGCATCACGCATGTACGACATCAGTCAGGGGCCGCCTCCAGGCGATTTCGCTTGGGGTCGGCCTCTTGTATCGTCTGCAGGTGACCGATCCCCTCCTCGACGATCGCTCGCACGCGGTCGCGCAGCTGGCGACTCGCGCTCTCGATGTCACCGCGGTCCGCGTATTCGTTGGTGTCGATCGGCTCGGCAAAGCGGAAATAGAGCCGCTCCGGGCGGGGAATCGGCGTGATCCCGATGCCCTTGAAGATCGGGATCAGCAGCTCGTCGGGGAGGCTCAACCCCATGCTGCGCAGCCACTCTCCGACCGCAGAGGCGTGGAAGTCGTTGGCGTCGAAGACGATGTCGAGGGCATCCTCGACGCCGACCGCGGAAAACGGCACGATCGGGCAGCGGTGCTCGATCGCCATCCGGGCGAAACCGGTCCGCTCTTTCCAGATCAGCTGATACTTTTCGCCGCGACGCTTGGCGACCTCGCGACCGCCGCCGGGGAAGACCAGGACGTGGTGGCCCTCTTTCATCAAGCGGGAGCAGTTGGCCCGGGTCCCCTCGACCACACCGTAGCGCTCCAACCAATCGCGCCAGATCGGGATCATGAAGTGGATGTAGTGCCCCAGCGCCCGGGGGTAGATCCGTCGCTGGCGCCAGAGCTCGAGATACATGATCGGCGCGTCGAACACGCCGCCGAGGGTGTGGTTTCCGACGAACAACGCTGGCCCCTGCCGCGGGATACCCTCGATTCCCTCGCAATAGGGGTCGAGAAACTGCCGAAACGGCTCGACGAGCTCGGCGATCGCATCCAACTCCGCTTCGCGTACCATTCACGCCCCCATCCGACGGCGACGACCGCCGAGAAAACAGAACCCGAGAAAGCCCAAAAAGGCGAGCGTCCGCCCGGCGACATCGAGGACACCGCGCCCGCGATAGTGATAGTCCGAGGTCCGCGGGCGGTAGGGCTCTCGGTCGAGCAGCTTCAACAGCTCGGCGGGCCCGAAACGCTCTCCGTGTGGTCCGAAGGTGACCGTCTTGCCTTTGCGAATCGCTTCGATCACGCCCGCCTCGTCGGCGGAACGCACGAAGAGCAAGGTGCGCACGACGCCGAGGGGGCTGAAAAAGTGGTAGTCCGACGAGCCGATCGCCGCGAACGTCGGGTTTCGGGCAAGTCCTTTGCGGTAGAACTCGACCATGTCGCTCCAGCGCCAGCCTGTGGGGGAATCTCCACGAAAGGCGATCGGATGCATCACCTCGCATCCATCGAACTCACCGACGAGCGGGACCAGAGCGGGCCAGAATTTGCGAACGGGGTGCGCGGCGATCGCCAGCGCGCCCTGAGCGTGCACCCGGATCAGCTGTTCGGAGAGCGGCAAATCGGGGTCGACGCGGCGCGTCTGTCCCAGGACGATGACGTGGTAGCCTCGCCGTGTGATCTCCGAGCCGGGGAGCACGATCGGGCCGTCGATCAGCCGCGAAAACCAGCGCGCGAGCAACCCCGGAAAGACGTAGTTGTGCTCGGTGACGCCGATCACATCCAGCTCTCGACGTGACGCCTGCAACACGAGCCCAAAGGGCGAGAGAAACCCGTCCGAGAAGCGCGTGTGGGCGTGGAAGTCACCTTCGAGAACGCGATACGCCCCGCGCGTCACCGCTTCGGGCTTGGGCGTGCGGTCACTGAGGGTGCCGCTGACGAGCCCGATGGCGACAGCGACGAGAGAATAGAGGCGCAATCGACCCATCGCACTCCTAGCGCATCAGCGGTTGAAGCTGGTTCGTGAGCAGATAATAGCCGACGATCAGCCCCGGCCAGAGCAGGTAGTTCAGCAGCGTCGCCAGCGCCGCTCGGCCACGCGAGAGGCCGCAGCCGCGCCGAAAGAAGGCGTGGCTGACGACGATCGACCAGATGAACGCGCAAAGAAGCGCCCCGGGTAACACGCCGTAGCGAAGCAACGCGCTCATCGCCGTATAGACATTCGGCGCGAAGAGACAGACCGCGACCAAGGCGGACATGAAGAGGTACCACGCCCCGTTTCCCGAAAAATAGAGGTCGACCCGACGCGACCAGGAGAGCGCATAGGGCGAGGGGAAGAACGCGAAGAGCGCCGTCAACACGATCATCTGATAGACCGGCAAAAAGCCCCAGAAGAAGGCAGCAAACCCCAGGTGCCAGGCGACCAACCGCCCGGCTGCCGTCATCGAGACGAACCAACCGATGGCGAGCAGGGTCATCAACGGCCGGCGCAGGGCCAGCACAGTCGGTGCGACGTCGATCGGCTCGCCAGCAACCTGTTGGTAGCCGCGGTACGGGCGAAAGAGAATCCGCGCTTCGTCCGAGAGCCAGCGCGCACTGACAGGCGTTTCGGAGGCCATCGAGCTGGAATCCTTTGCGGTTGGCGAATCGACTCTGCTCGCATCAGAGCGAGACGCTCGCGCCATTGCGCGCGAACGTCGTCCCGCATTGTAACAGGCGCTTTGCCGCCCTGCAAAGCCTTCGAGTCGAACGGTGCGGCGCCGCGACGAGCGTGGCTCCTCGCTGCGGTTATTCCACGTTGCGACCGACGCGAGCAGTTGGTACCATCGGCGGTCACAGGAGCGCGGCCTGCCGCCCTCTGCCCAATCAGCCTTCGCGCCACCCAAGGAGGAGCCGATGAACCCGAACGCACCGATCCCGCTCGACGTTTTGACGGAAGAAGAGAAGATGCTGCGCGACACGGTCGCCCGCTTTGCCGCGACGAAGATACGACCGCGCGTGATGGAGATGGACGAGCAGGCAAAGATGGCACCCGAGGTGATCCGGGAGTGTTTCGAGCTCGGGTTGATGGCGGTGGCCGTCCCCGGGGCCTACGGCGGCGGCGAGATGAGCTTCTTCTCGACGGTGCTGGTGATCGAGGAGCTGGCGAAGGTCGACCCGTCGGTCTCGGTGATGGTCGACGTACAGAACACGCTGGTCGAGAACGTGTTCCTCAACTGGGGCACCGATGAGCAGCGACAGCGCTATCTCCCGCGGCTGGTGCAGGATACCGTCGGCTGCTACTGCCTCTCCGAGCCCGTGAGCGGCTCCGATGCCTTCGCCTTGAAGACGCGAGCCCAGGACAAGGGCGATCACTGGCAGCTCGACGGCAGCAAGCTCTGGATCACCAACGGCGGCGAGGCGGGGATCTTCGTCGTCTTCGCCACCGTCGACCCCTCGGCTGGGTATCGCGGGATCACCGCCTTCATCGTGGAGCGGGACTTCCCGGGCTTCACGGTCGGCAAGAAGGAGAACAAGCTCGGCATCCGCGCCTCCTCGACGGTCCCCTTGACGTTCGAGGCCTGCCGGGTTCCGAAAGCAAACGTGATCGGCGAGGTCGGCAAGGGTTACAAGATCGCGATCGAGACGCTGAACGAGGGCCGCATCGGGATCGGCGCGCAGATGATCGGCCTGGCCCAGGGCGCCTTCGACCAGGCGATGCGCCACATGCTCGAGCGCGAGCAGTTCGGCAAGCCGATCGCCGCCCAGCAGGGCCTGCAGTGGATGATCGCCGACATGGAGACGCGCACCTGCGCTGCGCGCGAGCTGCTCTACCGGGTCGGCCACATGATCGACGCCGGCTCCTCCGTGCCAGCCGCGACGCTCACGCGCTACAGCGCGATGTCGAAGCTCATCTGCACCGACGTGGCGATGGACGTCACCACCGACGCCGTGCAGCTGCTCGGCGGCTACGGCTACGTGCAGGAGTATCCGGTCGAGCGCATGATGCGCGACGCGAAGATCACGCAGATCTACGAGGGCACCAACCAGGTGCAGCGCCTCGTCATCGCCCGGAACCTCCTCAACGAGCTCAAGCTCACCGA
>JAGQJP010000393.1 GCA_020430585.1 Myxococcales bacterium
CCGGTTCTGCCATCGACGACCGTGCTCTGGCGCTCTGGCTGGACGAGCACCCGCATGTTCGGGGCCTCGATCTGCGCCGCCACCGTCTGAGCGCCGAGGGTCTCGCACGGCTCGCCACCTGTCCCGAGCTCGAAGATCTCAGCCTCGCCGAGAGCGCGTTCGGAGACGGGGAGGCTGCGGTCCTGGCGCGACTGCCGTCGTTGCGTCGCCTGGTGCTGCGGCAGACCCGGATTACGAGCGAAGGCGCGATGGTGCTCGCCTCGTTGCCCTCCCTCGAGGAGCTGGACCTCTCCTGGACCTCGATCGACGATCGCCTCGGACCCACGCTGCGCGGCCTCGAGCAGCTCCGTTTGTTGCGGCTGGAATGGACCTCGGCGGGCGACGCGCTCGTGCGGGCGCTGCGAGGGCATCCGCGCCTCGAATCCCTCGATCTCGACCAGACGCGCGTCACCGACTACGGGATCACCTTCTTGCTCGAGCTGGCGTCGCTTCGTCAGCTGGTTCTGCCACAGCTGATCAGCGCTCGGGCGTTGGCGTCGATCGCGCGACTTCCGGCGCTCGAGCGTCTCGATTTCGCCGGGGCGTCGATCGACAAGGGCAAGTGGAAGGCGCTCGCCCGCCTGCGAGGTCTCGTCTCGCTGACCCTCGCCGAGCAGCCGATCGGCGATGGCGATCTGAAGTGGCTCGTCGAGCTCGAGCGCCTGCGGGAGCTCTACCTCTGGGACACCCGGGCTGGCGATCCGACCGTCGGCCGCGTTGCTCGTCTGAATCGGCTCGAGGTGCTCGGTCTCGGCGGCACGCGGGTGACCGACGTCGGCCTGCACGCGCTATCCGCGGCCCAGAGCCTGCGAGCGCTCGACCTCAGTCGGACCTACGTCACGGGCGGCGGATTGTCGGCGCTCGCCGAGCCGGCGAGCCTCGCCGAGCTGAATCTCTCGGAGACGGCGCTCGTCTCGATCGCGGGTCTGAGCGCGCTCCACTCGTTGCAGCACCTCCAGCTCTCCCACACGCCCCTCGACGACGAGCGATGGAGCGGGGCCCGGGCGCTCGGGGGGCTGCGCTCTCTCGACTTGACGGCGACGCGCGTGGTCGCTCCCCAGCTGGCGGATCTCGTCGACTTGCGCGCGTTGATCGTGCGTCGCAGCGGATTTGACGGCAACGGCGTGCGCGCTCTGCGCGGCTGCCCCGAGCTGCGCCAGCTCGACGTGGCCTACACGGCGGTGGGGTCAGCGCTTCCCGAGGCCCTCCCCCGCCTCTCGCATCTGGAAGAGTTGGACCTGAGCGGCGCTGATCTCGGAGACCTGGCGTGGCTCGCCCAGCTCCCGTCGCTGCAACGTCTCGTCGCCCGCGACTGTGCTGGACCGACGACGACCGCTCCGTTGGCGGAGCATCGAGTGCTGCGTTGGCTCGATCTTTCTCGCGCTGACGGTGGTGCGACGTCGACGGGGCGGGCTCCATCTGGGGCGGGAGCTGAGATCGCCCACGTGCCACCGTTGCTCGAGGAGTTGGATCTCGGTCAGCGCGCGGTCTCGGCCGCTGCGATCGCTGCGATCGCAGGTTGCAAGGGGCTGCGCGCGCTCCGCTTGGACAACGTCGGCGTCGATGGCGCGATGCTCTCGACGGTCGGCGCCTTGGAGCGGCTCGAAGAGCTGTCGCTGCGGGGCAACCCGATCGAGGACGAGCACCTCGCCGCGCTGCGGAACCTGTCGAGGCTCGAGCAGGTCGACCTCAGCGAGACCGAGGTCACAGCGCGAGGCGTGTCCGAGCTCAAGCGCGGTGCCCCACACCTGGTGCTGATTCGTGAAGCCAATGGCGAAGGAGAGGTCGAATGAGACGCACGAAGATGGGCATTCTCGCGGCGGTCGTCGTGATCACGCTGGCGGTTCCGCGCCCGGCGACGGCGTTCATCAAGGGTTTTGACTCGATCATCTGGGTGATCACCTTCGTCGAAACGACGCTGCTGGTCGGAGGCTTGACCACCGCGATCGCCAATGGCGTGTACGCCGGGCGTGGGCAGCGCGCCCCCGTCGGTTGGATCGCCACGGGCTACACCTTCGGCGTGCTCAACATGGCGTGGGGCGGTATCATGCTGGGCTACGCCCGCTCCCCCGGGCCGATCGCGGTGATGAGCGTGCACGTCGGCCTCGGCGCGCTCGGAATCGGGATGTCCGCCTGGAGCCAGACCCGCAAACCGAAGGAGAGCGTCGTCACCTCGGGGCTTTCGATCGGCCCGATCCGATTCGCCGATCGCAGCGGGCACCCCGCTTTCGGTCTGGCGCTGCGTTATGTCCACTGATCTCGGTTCACAGAAGCGCCTCGATTTGCTAACATTCGCGCTTGATCGATCGTCGGAGGGCACGAGAGTGAAGCGTTTTGGCCTCGAGTCGTCACGGGTCTCGAGCGCGGTCGTCGCGCTGTTGGTTCTGTTTTGGGTCGCCTCGATCGCCCCGCTCGGTTGCACGGACAACCACTCGTCGAACAGCGGAAACACGAGTCAAGACGGAACGTTCGGGGATGGCGGCGGCGACGGCTTGGCTGACGACCTCGCCCTCACCGACGAAAGCGCGCCGGATCCGCACAGCACCACGGGTAGCGAAGACGCGCCGAGCGACCTCGAAGCGCCCGATCAGGAGGCGGACCTCTCGCCGTCGCCTGATCTCGCGCCGCCGGATCTGAGCGTCGGCGTCGACACGGCCGTAGCGCCCGACTCGAGCAGCGGGCTCGGCCCGCTCGGCAAAGCGTGCGTCGAGTTGTTGCAGAACTTCTGCACGGGCGTTCTGGCCAAGTGCGACCAGCTTCCGA
>JAGQJP010000394.1 GCA_020430585.1 Myxococcales bacterium
GTACGATCGTTCATCGCCCGGGCCGCACGATGATCCATCGTCAGCAGCCCCGTCGGCCGCAGTACAACTACCGACGCAACAATACGCCGCGTCGAAATGTGCAACCGCGCCGCGGCCCGAGCCAGCATCGGCGACACTAGTCCTTTCGCCATCGCCATCGCCCTGTCCCGCTGGTCCGCCGGGCGACGCCTTGCGGCATCCACACCAACGTGGTACCCTGAATCATCGTCAAATTTGTGGACATCTCCATGAGCGTCGTGCGGATCACCTTGCTGCTCGCCACGATCGTGGCCGTGCTCGAACGGCCGGCCCATGCGGGAGCGATCGAGCTCGATCGAGCCACGGCGAGCATTCTGATCCATCCCCGCGTCGACGTCGTACGCGATGAAGGCGGCAGGCTCACACTCGAGGAGGTCCGAGGGCGCTTCGATCGGTCGACGGTCGGCGCGTACAGCTTCGGTTTCACCAACGCCGCATATTGGTACCGCTTCACGATCGCAAACCGCTCGACGAGCACCCTCACGCGTCTTTTGGTGTTTCGCACGCCCTGGCTCGATCGCGTCGTACTCTACGAGCCGCGGGCCAACGGCCGCTATCGAACGCGCACATTCGGAGACCGCCTCCCCTTCCACCAACGCGAGCTCGACCACCGCTGCTTCGTCCTGCGGCTCGAGATCCCCCGCGGCGAGACCACCTACTACGCCCGATTGCAGGTCAGCCAGGCCTTCATGACGCCGATCTCGCTCTGGCAGCCCGAGGCCTTCCGCGTGGACGACAGCCGCCGATCGCACTACTTTGGTGCGATCTACGGTGTGATTCTCGTGATGCTGCTCTACAACCTCTTCATCTTTCTCTCGATCCGCGACACGCGCTACCTCTACTACTGCTTCTACCTCTTCGCGTTCGGGTTGATGAACGTCTCCTACAATGGCTACTCGTTCGCCTATCTGTGGCCCAACGCGCCGACCTTCAGCAACTGGACCTATTCGTCGTGGATCTTCCTCTTTCAGCTCACGGGACTTCTCTTCGCGATCAAATTCCTCGAGACCCGCAAGCGCTCACCGCGACTCCACGCCGTCGTCCTCGGGGTCTGCGGCGTCATGTGCGCGACCTGGGGCGGCTCGATGCTCTTCGGCCTCGAGCTGATCTACAACGCCTCGGCGGTGTTCTTCGTCTCGCTTTACAGCCCGCTGGTCGCGCTGGCCGGCATCGTCGTCTGGCGAACGGGGTATCGCGCGGCGCGGTTCTTCGTCGTCGCGTCACTCGCGACCCTCGTCGGTTCGTTCGTCACGGCCGCGACGGCAGCGGGTTTCATTCGCTACTCCTTCGCCACGTTCCACGCCACCGAGTTCGGCTTGATGATCGACATCACGCTGCTCTCTTTCGCCCTCGCCGATCGCCTGCGACTCGCCCAAGCCGAGCACGAGCTGGCCCAGAAACAGACCCGCAGCGCCCTCGAGACACTGGTCCACGAGCGGACCGCAGAGCTCGAGAGTGAGCCGGATCGCGCCGAAGAGCTCGCTCGCACGGACCCCCAGACCAAGCTCGCCAACCGCCGCGCCCTCGAAGAGCAGATCGCCCGAAAGTTCGAGCGAGCCCGCCGCTACTCGCGCGACCTCTCA
>JAGQJP010000395.1 GCA_020430585.1 Myxococcales bacterium
CAAAATTTCCGGAAAACAGCGGCCAAAATTTCCGGAACCCGCACACCGTCTTCGAGCGGCGGAGCGCCGGGTTTGGCTGGGCGAACTACTGGTGCGACCTGACCCACGCGACGGCGCTCAACGGCGCGCGCAACCCAGGGGCGCGGCTGGCACAGGCGGCGATGATCGCCTTTGGCTTGGCGCTGTTCTTCGTCGGCGAGCTGGCGATCGCGCGGATCGAGCTGCGAGGTGGCGTGCGGGCCGTCGTGCGAGGCGCGGCGGCGCTCTCGGCGCTCGGCACCGCGGGTGTGGCGTTCATCTCGTACGAAACCTCGCGGATCCTGCACTTTGCCGTCACCTTTCTCGCCGGCCCCGGCGGCGTCGTGACGGTGCTGACCCTGAGCTGGGTGATGCATCGCGCGCGCCTCGGTGGCCGTTGGATGCGCGGGCTCAGCCTACTCACCGCGCTGGGGGCGATCGTCGGGTTGGTGGTCTACGTGCGACAAGCGCTGCTCGGGGGGGCCGAGAGCGCGCTCCTACCGGTGACGCAGAAGGTCGTCGCCCTGCTCGTCTGCCTCTGGATCAGCGGGACGACGCGGATCCTCGACCGCTCGCGTCACTGGGGGAGCTCGCGCTCACAGAACCAATAGAGCTGCGTCGCGCAGTTGGTGTAGCCCCAGCGCCCCTTGGCCGCTCCGTTCGAGGTTCCTCCAAAGATCATCCCGCAGTCGGCCTCGTCGGTATTGGCCCAAGGCGCGTTGAAGATGCCGTACGGCACATTCGGATCGCTCTGACCGTCGTCGAGAGCCCAGACGGGATTCCCCTCGCTATCGAGATCGTTCAGACCGAGCCAGGCGAAGTCGAATTCGCTCATCAGGCTGACGACGGCGTCGTTCTCCTGCTGCGATGTGATCCGCAACAGGTGTGCTCCGAGGGCCTGGCAGCGAGCGTTGGCCGCGCTCCAGTTGACCTTCGTCACCGCGCGGAAATACATCACGCAGGAACCGCCCGTGACGAGCTTCTTGTCGCCGTAGGGGCAGCTGTTCTTGCACGAGTTGGTGCAGAAGTCGGTGTTGGACACGTTGCCGTCGTCGCACTCTTCGACACCATCACGAACGCCGTTTCCGCAGAGGCTACACGATCCGTTGGTGCAGACCGAGCCCGCACAGTCGAGGTCGCTCTGGCAGCTCTGGGCGAGCTGACACGGCGCACAAGACGGCGTGAACAGCTGGTTGGGATTGGCGGCATCGGGCGTCACGGCTCCGAAGGTCCAGCTGAAGTCGGTCGGATGGCTCCCCGTGCCGCTGCGGTAGAACATCTCGCCGCTGCCCGCGGTCCATCCGTTCGGCAGTCCCAACGCGACCGAGGTCAATCCGATCGCCGGCCCGTCGAATGGGGTCACCGACGACGCCAGACCGACGAAGTCGAGAACCTGACCCCGCGGCGACACGACGGCGACCGCGAGATGTTGATAGAGCTTCGATCCGGCATGGTTTGGATCGTCTTGCCAAGAAAACGTCGCGTTCAACGACGTCGAGAGGGAGAAGCCATTGGTTGGCTGCTGATCGAGCGCGCCGCTGCTCAGCGGCATCGTGTGCAGCCGAGCTCCCGTCGTGACGCCGTAGAAGACGAGCGACCAGCCGCTGAGCGCCAGGTTCTCCGGGCCAGCGAGCACGAGCTGCACGAGGTGCTCCTTCGTCGGCGCATCATCTCCGCTGATCTCATTGAAGCGATTGACGAAGATGCGGACGCCGCCGCAATCCGTGGCGCTCTCGTGGCCATCTTTCACCCCGTTGCCACAGAGGCTCGGGGACGCGACGTCGATCGTGATGTCGGCGCTGTCCGGCGAGCCGTCGAGCTCGGCGTCGAGGCCGTCGGCCCCACCGAGATCGTCCGAAACGTCGTCCACGACGTCGTCGATGCTCGCGTCGAGAACCAGATCCGGGCCCGCGTCGTCGAGATCAGTGCCTGCCGCGTCGAGAAGGTCTGCGCCCAGGTCCGGATCCTCCCCGTCGGCGCCGTCATTCGAGTCGACGGTGTCGGCATCCGGGTCCCCCGCATCGAAGCAAACCCCCGCGTCGAGGCCGCAGGGCGCCGACTCGAGGTCGGTGAGGGCGCGCGGCTGGGTGTGGAAGACGCCGAACCTGTACTGGACCATCCCGCGGATCGCGACGAAGCGCTGCCCGACGGCGAAGGGTGCGAGGCTGAAAAACGCGCCATTCAGCTCGCAGCTGTCACCGTTGGCGTCTTCGATCAGGACGTCTCCATTGGGGAGCGAGACCTGTAACACGACGACGTCGCCGAGCTGAACCAGCCGCCCTTCGTAGCGTTCGCCGTCGCTCGTGAGCGTCTGGCAGTCGACGACCGCCGCCGCGGGGGGGGCCGTGCTCCCAATGACCACGAGCGCGGTGGTGAGGGTGATCTGGGTGTTGCAGTAGAGCTCTTGCAGCGACCCGTCGAGCTCGATCGTGGCCCCGACCGGGAGTTTCGAGGGATCACCAACCTGCGCGGGCGTGCCGACGATCAGGATCCCCGAATAGTCCCCACCGTCCGGATCGGCCACGTAGAAGCCGACGAGGTCGGCGCCAAGCGTGAAGAGCGGGGAGGTCACGACGACGCCCGCCAGGCGCACCAGCTCGACGAACTGCGGCTGGCCGAGGGTCACGTCGCACTCGTGGTGCCCGGGGTCTTGCAGCGTTTTCACGCTGCTCGTCGGGATCGTGCTGTCGGCGAGCGCGTCCGCTTCACCATCGGGCGGCGGGGCGGCGTCGCTATCGCCCACCGCGCTGGCGTCGACGTCCGGGAACGACCCATCGGCGAGGTCGTTCGCCGCGCTGAGATCCTCGGTGTTGTCCAGGTCCGACGCCGCGGTACGATCCGCGTCCGATGACGTGCTCGAGTCGAGCAGACCGACGTCATCCGGACTGCTATCGCCCACGGTATCGGTCGCCGTCGCATCTTTGGCACTCGAGCTGAAGCCGCTACACGCGCCAAGGGCCCAGACGACGGCGATCACGACCACCAACGTTCCAATTCGCGCCCAATCCATCGAACCCCCCGCCATCGATTCCCTTGCTGCAAACGTAGCCGATTCGATGGGCGATTTGCAATCTCACGCTGCAAACCCGCCAGGAATGTAGCGACGGGGGCTCTCCGCCGCGCCCCGCGATTGCCGAAGCCCCCCGCTTCCCGTACCATCGTCGCGACGACCCAGAGCGGAGCACGGGGCAATCGACGGTGGCCGACTCACGACAACAGACGCTCTCACCCTCCCCAGCGGCGCCCTCCTCGACGCTCGAGGGGCCGATCGAGTTCCGGATGGGCTTCGTCGAATTCGTCGCGTTCATCGCCGCGTGCATGGGGATCAATGCGCTCTCGATCGACGTGATGATTCCCGCGCTGCCGCAAATCGACGCCGCCCTATCCCTCGCGTCGGCCAACGACCGCCAGGCGGTGATCATCGTCTATCTCCTCGGCATGGGCCTCTCGCAGCTCGCCTATGGCCCCCTCGCCGACCGCTTCGGCCGCCGCTCCACCCTCAATGGAGGGCTCGTGCTCTTCGCGGTGGCGGGGCTGATCTCCTCTTTGGCTCCCAGCTTCGCGGTGCTCTTGGCCGCCCGCCTATTGCAGGGCCTCGGAGCCGGCGCCCCGCGGGTAATCGCCGTCTCCCTCGCCCGCGACCGCTTCCGCGGCCCGCAGATGGCGCGGGTCATGTCCCTGGCGCTGATGGTCTTCATGGCGATCCCCGTCCTGGCTCCCTCGATCGGTCAGCTGATCCTCCTCGTCGCTCCGTGGCGCGCGGTCTTCATCGTCCTCTTCGCTGCGGGGTGCGGCCTGTTTCTCTGGTCGACGCTGCGCTTGAACGAGACGCTGCGGGTCGATCAGCGGCGGGCGCTCTCCTACACCTCGATCGTCGGAGGCTACCGCGAAGCGGCGCGCACGAAGATGACGATCGTCTGCACGATGGTGATGGGGCTCGGCATGGGTGGTCTGATGAGCTTCGTCGCCTCGGCGCAGCAGATCTTCCAGACGACCTATAACGTCGGCCGCTCGTTCACCCTGCTGTTCGCTCTGATCGCCTTGGCGATGTCGATGGGATCATTCGTCAATTCCCGGCTCGTTCAGCGCATCGGCCTGCTCCGCGTCGCGCGCCTCGGGTTGACGGCATTTGCGCTCGTCGGCGCGATTTTTTACGCCACCGCGGCCCTCGGCTGGCTGAATCTCCCGTCGTTCGTGGCGCTACAAGCTTCCCTGCTCTTCGTCTTCGGCTTCGTCGGACCGAACTTCAACGCGCTGGCGATGGAACCGATGGCGCATCTCGCCGGAACCGCGTCGTCTCTCATCGGAGCGGTCACGACGGTTCTCTCGGCGTTGTTGGGCTTCGTGATTGGACGTAGCTTCGACGGCTCGATTCTGCCCTACACCGCGGGAAATCTCGTCCTCGCCCTCGCGGCCTGGTCGATCTTCGAGCTCTCCGGCCTACCGCGAGGACCGCGTTCGGGGGGCTGATCGGCGGGGGGCTCGGCGATCGGGCCGGGTCCACAGACGGCCAACGTCGTCCTTCGACACGCAGGCGATGAGCATCGAAGCCAGCGAGCGGCTCCGAGGTCGACGTCAGATCCGCGATTGGCTATCATGGGCGGCAGCAATCGTCCGATGTCGGACGCGAGGGAGGAGCTCCGTGAACCTGCGTCGAATTGTCCTCGGCGTCACGATCGCGCTGGCTTGCCTGCTGGCGGTCGCCTGCGCCAACGGTGCTCGGGAAGCGGATGGCTCGGTCTCGGATCGGATCGACGTCGACGGGGATACGACGGGCGGCCTCGACATGAGCACCGCGAGCGACCAGCTGGGAGACGCGGAAACCGACGGCGTCAGCGACGCGACGACGCCCGAGACCAGCTCCCCCGATGGTATCGAAGCCGACGGGACGGGTGACGCCAGCGACAGCGAAAGCCTCGAAGATGGGGGCCCGAACGACGCGGACGACACGCGCCTCGAGGAGGACGGCATCTCCGACGACGGCACAGCGTCTGGGGATGCCGATACGCTGGGACCGAGCGATGCCGACAGCGTGCCGCAGGACCTCGAGAACAGCGACAGCGCCCCCGTCGACACCACGAGCGACAGCGACACCAGCGACACCGCCCCGAATGACCAGGCCGTGGACGATGACGCGCCCCCCGATGGCACCGAGGATTTGACAACCGCCGACGCGAGCAGCGACGACGCCGATTCGGAGAGCGGCGACGGGACCACCTCCGACAGCGACGACGACGGGACCGCCTCCGACACCGACGACGACGGGACCGCATCCGATACCGACGACGACGGGACCGCGGCCGACACCGACGACGGCGGGACCGCGCCCGACACCGACGACGACGGGACCTCCGTGGACACGGGCGATGATGCCGGCAGCTGCAGTGTTCCCGTCTCACCCGGCCACACGCTGAGCTTGGACGGATCGAACGATCTCGGCAAATTCTCGGCTGGCGAGCTCCATACGCCAGGCGCGCAGCTCGAGAACTGGACCCTCTACGGCATCACCTGGGATGCGACCCATCTCTACTTGGCGCTGGCGACGACGGCGTTCGAGACCGGCTCGAAGGTGTTGCACGTCTACCTCGAAGTCAACGCGAACCTCGCGATCGCGCCCGTCGAGAGCCTGGGTAAGCTCTACGGCGGCTACACCGCGTACCTGCCGTTCACGGCGACGCACGTGATCGGGGCACGCAGCACGGACGACTTCGGACCGGGTCCCTACAACGGCGTCTGGAGCTGGAGTACGGGCGACAACGACTGGGTGATGACCTTCCACGCCGTCAGCGGAACCGACCTTTTCCTCTCGTCGGACAAACACACAATCGCCGTGCGCATCCCCTGGGCCGAGCTGGGATGCCCGTCGACGCTGCGCCTGTCGGCCCACGTGATCAACGCGATCACCGACAACGAGTGGAAAGAGACGCTCCCCCAAACGCACACCCCCTGGACAGAAAGCGGCGTAGGGTATTACGATATCGACTTCGGTCAAGGCTCGATGACGAGCCACTGAGGGGGAAACATGTTGAGATCGTGTGGGCGATTCGTCGTCGGCATCGTGACGATTTGCAGTCTCTACGCCTGCTCGGCGAGTCGAAAGGCGACGC
This sequence comes from Myxococcales bacterium, assembly GCA_020430585.1. GTDB lineage: Bacteria > Myxococcota_A > UBA9042 > JAGQJP01 > JAGQJP01 > JAGQJP01. The sequence continues at coordinate 6,126 of JAGQJP010000395.1, forward strand.
CCGTCGTACCTGCGCCGACTCCGACGCCACCGAAGACAGGGCCCTTGACGCCCGACGAGATCACGGGCGCCCTCGTCGCCAACCGTTCGAAGTTCCGCAGCTGCTACGATGTGCAACGGGCGCGACACCCGTCACTCGAGGGCACGATCGTCGTCCGTTTTTCGATCGCCCCAATGGGCCTGGTCACGTCGGCGCAGGTGACCTCGAGCAGCATGAAGAATGCCGACGTCGAGCAGTGCGTGCTGCGCGAGCTCTTCGGATTGCGCTTCCGCCGCGGTGGACCGACCGCGACAGTGGTCAACCACCCCTTTCGCTTCACGGCCCGCTGAGCCGGAAAGGAATACCGCATGGCCGATGTAGGCGAGCTCGCACCCGATTTCGAGCTACCCGATCAAGAGGAACAGCGCGTCAAGCTCTCGTCGTTTCGCGACGAGCGCGTGGTGGTGCTCTATTTCTATCCCAAGGACTTCACCCCGGGTTGCACCGCCGAGGCCTGCGAGTTTCGCGACAGCTACAGCGACTTCACCGATGCGGGCGCGATCGTCCTCGGCGTCAGCGCCGACCGCGCCGAGACCCATCAGGGCTTCGCCGACAAGCATCGCTTGCCCTTTCGGCTGCTGACCGATCGCGGTGGCGCACTCGCGCGGCAATACGGCGTCAAACGTACCCTCGGCTTGATCGCCGGGCGCGAAACCTTCGTCATTGACAAAAAGGGGCGCATTCGCCACCGCTTCGCGTCTCAGCTCTTTGCGACCAAGCACGTCGCCGAGGCGCTGCGCATCGTCAAGCAGCTGCAAGACGAGTCGTGAGCCCCAACGATGGAGCACGAACCGATGACCGAACGTAGGATCCGCGATGACTTCGTCGTCGCCGCCAGCCCCAGCGACTGCTTTCGCATCTGGACCACCGAGGCGGGTATTCGCTCGTTCTTCGCCCCCGAGTGCACCGTCGAGCTGCGGGAGGACGGGCCCTTCGAGATGTATTTCCTGCTCGACGCCGAGCCGGGATTGCGCGGCGGTGAGGGGAATCGAATCCTCGCCTTCCAGGAGCCGACGATGCTCAGCTTCAGCTGGAATCACCCGCCACAGCTCGATCAGATCCGGAACCAACGGACCCATGTCATTCTGCGCTTTCGCGCGCAGGACACGGAGCACACCCGGGTGACCTTCGAGCAGAACGGGTGGGGCGACGGGGATCAGTGGGACCGAGCCTTCGAGTACTTCACCCGCGCCTGGCTCGAGCAAGTGCTGCCGAGCTTTCGAGCGCTGTTCGAGACGAACGCCGAGTGATGGCGGAACCGATGGCGCGCGGAGCGCACGTCGACAAGAGAGGTGAGCGCGATGAGCGAGAAGACCGAATCGAAGCGAACGCCGGAGAGCTGGCACGCGCTCGACGCGGAACGCGGGATCTATGAGGCGACCTATCACGTACCCGGTCTGAGCTGCCGCAGCGTCGCCGCCGGTCTCGAGGGCGGCGGCCTGGTGATCTACAGCCCCGGCGGGTCATTGGCCGCCGATCTCCCGAGCGAGCTCACGACTCTTGGCGAGCCGAAGGTGCTGCTGGCGCCGAACAGCTTTCACCACCTCGGGATCAAGCGCTGGCGCGAGCTATACCCCGAGACGATCGCCGTCGCGGCCAGCGACGCCATGTCGCGGCTGGCCAAGCAGGGGCACGCCGATCTGCAGCCTCTCGCGCGCCTGCGAGAGCGATTGCCCGCGCACCTCGACGTGTTCGAGGTCCCGGGTACGCGAGTCGGTGAGACCTGGCTGCGCTTCGAGAGCGCCGAGGGGATCGGCTGGGTGATCTGCGACGCCTTTTTCAACCTTCCTCGGCTCTCGCACAAGCTCCACCTTCGTTTGCTCTCGAAGTTGATGAGCTCTGGCCCGGGTCTGGCGATCAGCAGCCTGATGAAATGGGGCGGTGTCAACAACCGCAAGCTCTACAAAGGTTGGCTCCTCGAACAGCTCGAGCGGGATCAGCCGACGATCCTGGTCCCCAACCACGGAGACGTGCTACGCGGCGCCGAGCTTCCGGCGCGCCTGCGCGAGTTGATCGAACGGCGCCTCTGAGTCTGACGTCGACCAGAGTCAGAGGGCGTTCGACGCGCGCGATCGCCGATCGCGATCGTCGAAAGAAATGCGAATCCATTTCCCGCCTCTCGGGTACTCCACAGCGAGGGCGTCGATTGTACGCCCGAGACACGATCGCTGGAGGTGTGAGATGGCGAGCAACATTCTTCCGAACAACGAACATGTGGTCGAGCGCGTGCTCCGTGTTGGATTGGGCGCAGGGCTACTCAGCTTGGTCGTCGCCGGGCCGCAGACGATGTGGGGCTTCATCGGTCTGGTACCGCTGTTGACCGGACTCGTCGGTAGCTGCCCGTTGTATACGCTTTTCGGGATCAGTACGTGCCGAAAAAAGGCGACACGATAGACGATCGAACCCTGCTCCAGGGCGTGGCCTGCCGCGATCGCGGGGCGTTCGAGGAGTTGGTGCGCCGCCACCAGGCGTCTGTGTATCGCTTCGCCCGCGGTCTCTGCGAGTCCGACGCCGCCGCGGAAGACGCGCTCCAGGAGACGCTGATCGCCGCATACCGCAACGCCGCCAGCTACACGGGCGCCTCGAGTGTGCGAAGCTGGCTCTTCGGCATCGCCTTTCGGCAAGCACAGAAGCTGCGACGTCGCCGCGCAGGCGAACCGCGATTCTTCGACTCCCTCACCGACCTCGGTGTCGCCGCGGGGTGGGGCGCGATCGAGGACCCGGAGGAGCTCGTCCGCGCGGCGCGGCAGCGCGATTGCCTGCAGCTGGCGCTCGGCGATCTCGAAGTCGAAGAGCGTGCCGTGCTGGTGCTGCGGGACATCGAAGAGTTGAGCGGCGACGAGACCGCGTCCGTGCTAAACCTGAGCCTCGCTGCGATGAAGAGCCGGCTGCATCGCGCGCGCCTCAAGCTCGCTGCGCGGGTTCGCAACCGGAGGTGTATCGATGGCTCATGATCGAGAGATCGGCGGTATTCGCTGTCACGAGGTGCTCGAGCGTCTCTCGGCCTATCTCGATCGCGAGCTCGGTGACGCCGACGTCGCGCGAATCGAGGCCCATCTTCGGAGCTGCGACTGGTGCGAACGCTTCGGCGGAGCCATGCAGCAGCTGATCGGAGAGCTCCGCGTGACCTTGCGCGTCCCGGACCCGCTCGACGACGCCGTGCGCGAGCGCTTGGCGCGACGGCTCGACGAGACGCTCTGCGACGATCGCTGACACCAGCCAGCCCGCCGCCTCAGGGAACGATCCCCAGCCGATACCGCTGATAATCGCCCCAGCGCTTGCGACGCGCGATCTGCGGGACGAAGATCAGCTTCCAGGCATTGTCGTAATAGAACGCCTGCAGCAACGGGCGCGGCAACCCGACGGCGTCGATCTTCCATTTGCCCTGGATCGGCGTCGGGTGGGCGATCTGACGATCGCTGGACTCGAAGTAGTGCCAGTGCGCGCGGTAGAAGGCGATCGCGTCTTCGAAGAGCGGCTTGGTTTTGGAGACCGAGCCGAGCTGATACCCGCGCGAGGTGACGAAGATATCGGTGCCAAAGAGGATTCGCGTCGGGAAACGCTCGAACAGACGGCGCACCTTCGCGGGCGGGTGGCGTCCGATCTCGCCGAGGCGAGCGGCGACGTCGACGTAGAAGTTGGGGTACCGCTCGAGCGTGCGAGCGACGTAGTCGATGTCCTCGGGGTTGTTGCCGAGGTGGATCCCGAGGAAGGTCGTCTTCGGAAAGAGCTGCAACACGTGGTCACGCTGGGCCAGCAGCGTCTCGCGTTTGGGGAATTTCGGGCCGTAGAAGCTCCAGCTCGGCGCCTTCGTCAGCTCGTCGTTGCGCTCGTTGGTCGGCCCCGGTTTCTCGAAGAAGGCCTTCGGATCGCCGGTGTGGAGCGCGACGATCGCCCCGATCTCGCCCGCCTTCTTCCAGATCGGGAAGAGCTTCGGGTCGTCGACCGGCAAAAGCTTGCCCTTCTCGTCCTCGACGCCGAGACCGAGGGTCTTGAAGATCTTGACCCCAACGGCGCCCTCGCGGACGGCGAGAGCCAAGTTCTTCGCCTCGCGTTCACCCCAGCCCGGCTTGTTCACGCCGCGCCAATCGAGGTTGATGAAGAAGGCGAAGCGATCCCAGCCCAGGGCGCGCTGGACGGCGATGTGCGCCTTGTAGCGCGGGCTACCGTAGCGGCCTCCGCTCTTGTTGACGAACTTGACCACACCCGTGCGGCGGAAGATCTCGATCGCCGTCCGCACGGGGCGATAGAGCGGCGAAATGTGGGTGTGACTGTCGATCACGGGCAGGCAGGCGCGATTCGACGCCGTGAAGGGACGGCGATCGCACGCGGGCCGCGGGCCTTGGATCCCCTCGTCGAGCAGCTTCCCGAGCTTACTGTCGCGCTGTCGTCGACTCCTCCGCCGCGGGGTCTTCGTATCGGCGCTCCGCCGAGTTCGCGGGTGCCGTCGAGTCTCGCGTCGCTCGCGCGTCCTGGAGCGCGGCACCTCGTCAGGCCCAGGACCGCGCTCGTTGCGGGGGAGCGGGACGCCGTCGCGCTCGGGGGCGCTCGTCTTTCGCTCGAGACCGACCAACCCGGGCCAGAGCTGAACGACGACGACCAGGCCCAGGGCGACGACCACCATCGCGACCAACAGCGTAGCACGCGTGCGAGAGAGTGTACCCATTGGGGCAACCTCGGTTGGGGATTGGGCGTCAGCTCGTCGGGCGCTGATGTCGACGCCACTGTTGGTACCGTCTGTCGAGGCAGCGGAACACGTGAGGAGTTATGCGGGGGTCATGTCGATGGCCCATTCCACGCACCGAGAAATACTCGACGTGATGACCCATTCGACGAAGCCGCGGCACCATCCAGGCCGAGCGTCGCGGCCGCACGAGGCGGTCGTCCGCCCCGTGTACGATGCAGACATCGAAGTGCCGCTTGGTCTGCCAGACCGAGACGAGCCCCGCCGCCATCGGCGCGACGGCGACGAAGGGAGACGCTTCGTCCATCCCGAAGGCGTACGTGAAGCTACCACCGCGAGAGAACCCGGCGAGATAGATCCGGCGTTTGTCGACGCGGTAGTGCAGGCGAACGTACTCGACCGTCTCGAGGACGTGATGGCGGTCTGCCGAATGCCAGCGAGTGCCGAGCGCCGTAGGCAAAGCGACGATCGCCCGAGCATCGCGATACCACGACTCCCAAGCCGGCACGTAGCTCTTCCCCCGCGCCCCCGCCCAATGCAGGGCGACGACGAGGGGAAACCCGCCGCGCGGTGGTGTCGCCGCCGGGACGAGGAGCCAGACGGTGCGGTGGCCGATCTTGACCGACTTGAGGAGCGCCCGCGCCCTTTGCGGCGCGACGAGGACGAAGCTGGCGCAGATCGCGACAAAAACCCCCAAGCGGACAATAGCAGTCCTACGAGAGGTCGGCGCGCTCGGCTCTGAGGCGGCGGACTCCGTCATCCAATTCACTACGCGTTTTTGTTGGCTTCGTTTACACGCTGTCGTTCAGGGTACGGGATGTCGTCGGTCAGCGCAACACAAACTCCGCAAGTGACGAGAATGCGCTTTGGAATTTTGCCAAAAATGTGTTACAACCCCGATGGGCTTAGCCGAAACCGGATTCGAAATACAAGAGCGCCAACAGCAGCGAGGCAGCTCGTGGACCACCACCCCACACGTCTGAAGCAGTTCCGGCCGATGCGCGGTCTCTCGTTCACTCTCGTCGCGCTGATCGCCATCCTTGGCAACCCGGCCACAGACGCCCTCTTCGCAGCGACGACTCCGACCTACAAGCCTCAGTTCCTCTTCGGAAGCTACGGCCGAGTCTCCTTCGGCTCGAACCTCCGCGGGGGTCAAGGTCGTCCCGCGACCGTGACGATTCATGCGCCGCGCCTACTCGAGAAACCGTATCTCGAGCTCGACTTCGCGTACCTCCAACCGCTGGGCTCGACGGACCGCGGCTTTCGCACCGCCGTCACCGTCGCCTTCAGCGAGGACCTGTTCCACTACAATGGGAAGTTCGAGGCGAAGATCGCCCTGCGCAACCTCTACGCCGAGATGTTCAATCTGTTGGCCAAGGGGCTGCGGATCTGGGTCGGCTCGCGAATGTACCGCGGCGACGATGTCTATCTCTTCGACTTTTGGCCGCTCGACAACCTGAACACCCTCGGGGCAGGCCTCTCCTACGAGCGCGCGGCCTACCGCGTCGCCCTGCACGTCGGCACCAACCGCCTCAAGGACGACTTCCAGCTTCAAGAGGTCGAGAGCCCGATCGAGCCGATCGGCTCGCAGACCGTGGTCTTCATGGATCGACAGCGCTGGATCGGCAGCCTCAAATTCACCTACGAACCGAAACGTCCCGACCGGAGCCTGGGATACAAGATCTCCGGCTACGGCGAGTTCCACTTCCTGCCGTCGGGGAAATTTCGCCTCGAGAATCGCGACACCGAGTCGTTGCCGCGGGACCTCGGCTACACGATCGGCGCGCAATTCGGCATCTGGGGCTACGGACGCAAAGGGAGCTTCACCAACCTCTTCGTCCGTTACTCCGCGGGGCTCGCCGCCTACGGTGAGCTCGCAGTGCCCTTTGGTCTCGACTCGCAGAAGAAGACGACCTCGGCCAAAGAGCTGATGATCGCCCTCTCGACGAACTACGAGAGTCGCTGGATCGGCGTGATGGCGGGCGCCTGGGTGCGCTACTTCAAGGACGCCGACCCGAACCGAGAAGATCTCGACGATGGCTGGGAGGGGTCGG
>JAGQJP010000396.1 GCA_020430585.1 Myxococcales bacterium
CACGAGCTTTCCGTTCGCGTTCAGGCGCGTGACGGGATGCTCGTAGCTCATGCGTCGTCTCGGTGGTATCGCACGTCTTGGAGCACCTGGCCGATCACGTCGGGTGCGCCGACACCCTCGAGCTCGGCTTCGGGCAAGAGGATCAGCCGATGGGTCAAGACGAAAGGCGCCAAGAGCTTGATGTCGTCGGGGACGACGAAATCGCGACCCTGCAACATCGCGCGACTCTTGGCGGCTCGCATCAGGGAGAGCGAGGCGCGCGGCGAGGCGCCCAGATGCACGTGGGTGTGCGTGCGCGTCGCCTGGACCAGCCGAATGATATAGTCCATCAGCTCGTCTTTGACGTGGACACCTTCGACCGCTTCGCAGAGCTCGTCGATCGTCTCGGGCGTGAGCTGCGGCTCGACGGCGAGCGGCGTGCGATTGTACGTGTTCAGGATCGCCCGCTCCTCCCGCGGCGAGGGGTACCCGAGGCGAATCTTGACCAGGAAGCGGTCGACCTGCGCCTCGGGGAGGGCATAGACCCCCTCTTGCTCGATCGGATTCTGCGTCGCCAGAACCATGAAGGGCCGCGGCAACTCGCGGGTCGTACCCTCGATCGTGACCTGCTGCTCTTGCATCGCCTCGAGCAGCGCCGATTGGGTCTTCGCGGGCGCGCGGTTGATCTCGTCGCCGAGGACGACGTGGGCGAAGATCGGCCCCTCGCGCAGGTCGAAGCTGTTGGTCTGCAGATTCAAGATGTAGGTCCCCGTGATGTCCGCGGGGAGCAGATCGGGGGTGAACTGAATCCGCTTGAAATCGCAGCCGAGGGAGAGGGCAAAGGCTTTGACCAGCGTTGTCTTCGCGATCCCCGGCACGCCCTCGAGCAGCGCGTGACCGCACGTGAGAAGGGCGACGAGCAATACCTCGAGGATCGTATCGGAGCTGACGTAGACCTTGCGAACTTCGTCGATCACCCGATGTCGAATCTGGACGCAGGACTGCAGGTGCGACGGTGTCGGCAGACTAGCGTTTGCGGCGGCTTGGCTCATCCTCGAATACTCCCAGCAAGGGTCGACAGGCGCGGAAAATCCTATCAAAGTCGCTCCGCGAAACAAAGCGGTAACTCGACGCTTGTTGCATCGAGGTCAAGTTGGCCAACGCTCGCAAGCCCTCGAGAATTTCCTCGCCCGTCGCCCGTGTTCCACCGCGCCGTGCGAGCTTTTGGGTGCTCGCCTCGCGCTGTCGCTCGTCGCGATAACCGAGCTCGAGGCGCCGCAGCGTGGCGTCGAGAACGTAATAGAGCCGCAACAGAGCGAGGGAGAAATCGGCGCTCTCGCGGTTCTCGCGCAACACGGCGACGGAGTGCTCGAACTCCGAGAGCGGGCGGATCCAGGGCTGCTCGAAGGCGAAGCTCCGCGGGATGCCACGACCGAAGACCCAATTCAAGAGCACGGCGAGGGAGCCGAGGAAACAGACGACCGAGACGAACAGCAACATCCACTCGTCGCGCGGACCGTCGCCGAGACGGCGCAGACGGCGATTGATCGCCGCCATCCCACGTTTGAGCACACGGCTGAAGGACTCGAGCTTCGTCACGTTGCGCGGGACATACGAGCCACTGAACGCCGTGTCCGGCTGCACCACGATGATCCGACAGGGGCGGCTGTTGCAGGGATAGAGCAGCAGGTTGGCGGCGAACTGGAAGTTGTCGTCGAATTCGAGCATCAGGTTGATCAGCATGCTCGGGTCGGCGAGGACGATCAATCGACCGCGGCCGAGCTGTCGTTCGGCGAGGAGCAGCTCCCGCGGATCGAGAAACGCGAGGAGCGGCGTGAAGCGGCGCTTGGGGTCGCGATAGGCGGCGGGGTGATTGGCGATCAAGGTGTGGATGTAGCTGAACAGGAAGTGCTTTCCCTTGATCTCGAGCATCGGCACGTCGTCGATCCCCTGATAGCTGCGGCTCGAGCGAATCGGCGGTCGCACTCGCAGCAGACCGAAGCGGCGCAGGAATGGCTCGCTGCGGCCAAAGTCGTCGGCGACGATCACCCGTCCGCCGTCGCGGATGAACGATTCGAGCGCCGGGGCCGGGAGCTCGCGCTTGGGATAGATCAACAGCAACGCGTCGCTCGGTTTGAGGGTCGAGAAATCGAGACGGCGGGTGTGGCGGATCTCGACGTCGACGCGCGAGGCGAGGCTCTCGAGCTGTGAGAGGCCATTCCAGGCATTGCTTTGTGGGTCGTAGTCGGTCGCCGCGACGGCGGGGGCGGACAGCGCGACCCCGAGCAGCAGGAGCGCGAGCCACACGCGTGCGAACGATCGATGCCAAACGCGCGCCATCAGCGATTCACCTCTTGCAGAGCGCGTGTTCGGCTGCGAAAGTCGTCGACGTCGTGCCGCACGACGGAGCGATCGCCGTAGTAGAGATGCTCGAAGACGTCGGTCGCCTGACGCAGCTCGGCGTGGCCTTTCGGCAGTCGCTCCATCAAGAGCCGCAGCGCTTCGCGTGGCGTGTCGACGCCCCAGACCTGGCGTGCGGGAAAGGCGTGGTCCAGAAGCTCCCGATAGCTCGCCAGGAGCAGCGCTCGAAGTGGCAACATGTTGAAGCGAAAGCCGATCAACTGTCCGCGGTGGGGCAGGGTGATCGGCACCGATTCATCGGCGTATTCGGCGTGGCGCGACGAGAGCCGGTGGCGTCCGCTCGGAATCCGTCCGAGGCTGAAGCGGCCGTGGGCGTCGGTCTCGGTCTCGGCGAGCATCTCGCCCGCGTTGCCGATGACGCTGATCGCCACGCCCGCGATCGGATGGCGCCCGATCGCGTCCCAGGCCTGCCCGACGACCTCGTGCTCCGTCGCCGCTCGCTGTCGAGAGCTCGCGGGATCGATGGGCGCCGACTCGATCACCTGCGGTCGCAGCACGCGAAGGAGCTCGGGGCTTCGTTGCTCGGCGGGTCGCAAGCGCCGGCGGAGCCAGCGGAGCCAGCGTGTCCACGGTGCGCGGCGGATCGCGAGGTAGGCGCCGAGGGGCAGCAAGAGAAGCAGCGGTAGCAGGTAGTAGCGCAGCGGTATCGACGGAAACGTCGGCACGAAGAGGCGTACGTCCTTCGACCGGGCCGAGGCGATCGCTGGGCTCTCGGAGCGGTAGATCGCGGCCAATCTCAGCCGTCCCGTCGGGATCTCGTGCGGGCCGAGGACGATCCGATAGCGTCCAAAGGCGTCGCTCTTGGTCGCGCTGATCCGACGACGACCGTCGACCAGCGTCACCGTTCGCCCGACGAGCGGGCGAGCGCCGGCGAGCAGCCGCCCGCTGGCGACCAATCGGCGACGCGCCTTCTCGTTTTGGTTCTCTACCCCCGCCACCAGCGTCAGGGTCGTCTTCTCGAAGAAGTCGACGATCGCCGTGCTCTTCGCGGCTGCGTAAAAGTCGTTGCCGGCGTAGTGCACCGACAGCGTCGTTCGGCCGGGTCGCGGGAACTCTCCCGGTTTGACGACGAAGCGGGCCACTCCGCGAGAGTCGGTCGTCGCCTCGCCGACGCGCCGCCTGCCGATCATCAAGCGGAGCACGTGCGCCGAGAGGCCGAGGCCCGAGCTGCGCAGGCGAGCCTGTGCGATCAGGGGACGACCGCCGACGTCGACGCGTCTGGCGAGATCGATCCAATCGAGGGTCACC
>JAGQJP010000397.1 GCA_020430585.1 Myxococcales bacterium
CCTGGCGACACAGTCGTAGTAGCCCTGGCTCGCATTCCAACCGCAGCTCTTGGCGCAGGGCTGCCCGGAATCGGCCATCTGGCACGGCGTCGCGCAGGGCAGCCAGGTGACGCCGAGCTTGTTGCCGAACTGATCCGTCGAACAGTAGACGAGATTGTTGCCGTCGCAGAGCCCAGCGGTGGAGATCGAGCCGCAGCCGTTGCTCTGGCAGCTGATCGCGTTGCCACAGAGGTCGCTCGGATCGGTCTCCGCCTTGCTGAACGTCCCCGCCGGGATTTCGTGGACGACGCAGTGGATCGCCCCGTTGCCGCGAATGATCCGATCGGCGTTGATCGGCAGGATCGTCCAGCTCACGCTGGGGTGGGCGCTCTTGAACGCGCTCTCGAGCGTCGCCAGCATCTCGTTCTGATACGACGAGAGCCCAGAGTAGACCGGCAAGAGCACGACGCCGCGCCCCGGATCGACCGCCGAGCGCACCATCTGGAAGTTGGTGTAGGTGCGCCAGACGCCGTCTTTGTTGGGCGGCATCGGGATGCGGTGGATCCGGAAGTAGGGCTGGCCGTTGCCGTCCTTGATCGAGGCGAGGATCTGAACGTTCTTCTCGAGCAGGTCCCGATTGGTACAGTCGTCGCTCGCGCGGTACTGGCCGACGACGATGTCGCGCTCGCCGATCACCATCATGAACATGTCGATGTGGGTCGTGCCCTCCCCCTCGAGAGGGTAGAGGAAATGCAGGCGTTTGCAACCGAAGTACTTCTTGTAGAGCTCGAGATGCGCGCTTTCACTGGGGTCGGGTGCATTGAAATAGATCGAGCCGCGGCTCGTAAAGCACTCGCCAGCGCCGTTGGCCTGGAAGTTCCCGCCCTCTTGGGAGATCGACGGGCGGAAGACGTTGATCCCGTACTGCTTGGCCAACAGCGACGGCACGCGGTCGTCTTGCACGCGGTAGCGATAGTAGCGCGTGTCGACGATCGAGAGACGACCGTTCGTGTGCTCGACGAATTGCGGCCCGAAGTCCCGGGCCCAAACCGAGTCGAGGGCGATCGAAACGAAGCTCAGATAGCGTGAATCGTCGGCTTCGGCGGGGTTGCGCCCTGCAGCGGAGAGCATCTGCTTGATCGCCGAGCGCATCGCGCTGCGGACCGACGAGCTGCTGCTCGGGATCACGATCGTCGCGACGCCCCAGGCTCCGCGAATGATGTCGAGGAAGAAGGTGTCCAGCGACGCTCCTCCCATCGACTGTCCGTAGACCCAACCGACCAGGAGCTGAGACTGCGGCTCGAACTCTCCCGGGAAGCGCACCGCCGTCGAAGGACCGCGGGTGATGCGATAGCTATCGATCAGATTGAGGCGTTGGTCTTCCGGCGTGTCCGCCTTGCCGAGTTGGCGCGCCTCCCACGTCGTCTCTTGCTTCGGCAAGAAGCGACCGGGCTGCGGCGTCTCGTCGGTGAGCGTCGAGCTCGGGGGAGCCGTGTCGCTCGAATTGTCGGGCGTCGTGCACGCACCGAGTTGAACCGTCACGAGCAGAGCCAGAGCGATCCCCGCCCGGCGGACCCACTTCGATTCGCTCGTTCTCGTCAATTCCACGCCATTGCTCGCCATCATCAACCTCCCTAGCCATCGAGCCGATTCCAACCTCTTCCGCCCGCACTATAACAAAGCGCACGAAAACGCAAGGGAAACGGCCAAACGTTTGGAAAGTGCTACCACATTGTAGGCAGATGTGGGACAGCGAGCCGTTCCGCGGACGCTACGGCGCAAACAGCTGGAGCGAATCCGAGACCTTGCGCTCGCCGAGATGGTCGGCCCGGCCGTTGTCGGAGGGATAGTTGACGATCCCGTTGATCGACTGCCGCCGCACCCACATCGTCGTCGAACCGCCACCGTCGAGATTCATCGCGTCGTCGCAGCCGAGGTCGAGCATGTACTGCGCCAGCTCGGGGATCGACATCCCGCCCCCCGCCGACGTTCGACCGTCGACGGTGACCAGCAGCAGCTTGTCCGACGACGTGAGACAGACGGCGGTGCGGGGATTGGCTCCGGTGAAGAAGGAGCTCTGTAGATTCGGCTGAATATCGAGCTGCCCCGCGCTGAGGAGATTGGGATAGCCTCCCAGCGCCTGGGTTACGGCATCCCAATCGCCATTGGCCGCGACCATCTCGATCAGCGGTAGATTTTCGGCGGTGATCCCGAGCGTCGGCTGCGGCGTACCGTTGAGATGGTTGGTCGAGATCAACGCCCCGTCGACCTTGACCATGTCGAGGGAAAGGCAGGTCGCGGTGTCGAAGAAGCCGCCGTTGATCGCCGCCAGAGCCCCAACTGTCGCCGCCTTCTCGCTCGTGCGGGCACAGCCGCCGTGGTGACTCGGTTTGACGACGATGCCCGGTTGGGCGAGGTCGAGCTCGAGCACGTTCACGGTCTGACGCTCACCATAAAGGCTCGAATATACTTTCTTTTTCCAGGTCACCCCCGGCCGCAGCGCGACGCTCTGCCAGACGTCGAGCTGAACAAACTCGATCGCCAGCGTGTAGGGCCCTTGGTAGCTCGTGCCGCCCGTCGAATAGCTATCGGCGACCACGAAGTAGGTCCCGGCTTGCACATCCCGGGAAAAACCCGAGTCGTGACGTGCCAGACAGTCGCTCGCCGTGCCATCGACGAGGGCCAGCGAGCCCAAGAGCTGAATATCGACGTCGACGCCAACCGAATCGACGACATCGATCCGCAGCGTTCCGTTGGCTGGAATACTCAGCTGATAGACCACCTCGGGCCCCTCTTCGCCCGTCGTCGGGGCACAGCTGTAGCGCTGAAACTGCGAGCTCTGGCCGAGGTTCGTGTCATGGTCGTGGACGAAGGGGAAGCTCGTGACGAGAAAGGGGAACTGCGTCGTCCCGTTGCCGCTCGGCGAATCCAAGTCGCCAGAGGGCCCATCCGAGCCGTCGAGCGACCCAGAGCCGTCGGCCGGATCGTCCGTCGCGTCGGCAATCGAGCCGCCGTCCGACAGACCCGCGCCATCGACCCCGGCGACGAGATCGAGCCGCGGGACGTCGGAGACCGACAGATCGTCCCCGACGAGCGTGTCGATCGCGGAGAGGTCGATCGTGTCGACGATCGTCGTCTTGCAGGCGAAGCCTCCGCCGGTGAGCGCGAGCCCGAAGGCGATGACGACCGCCGCGACGTGGCGAGTCAGGCGAAAGAGTCTCTCGCGAGCCAACCTCCCACGCCTTGGCGCGGGCGCATCGTGTTCCACCGTCCCGTATAGAGGCCCAGGCGCATCGCGTGCCATCACCCCACCCGCTGGCGAAGATAGAGCTCCTCGAGCGTTCGTGTCGAATCGACCTCGGCGACGGGCTTGTCCGAGCGCAGGTAGACCAGCGCTGGGCTCCGCAGACTGAGCCGCCCCGTGATGTTGTCCTTGACCACGCCCTCGAAGCGCAGCGTCGCGACGATATGGGGCCGCAGCTCGAGGCCACTGCGGGCCCCCGAGGCGCTCGCCCGCTCGATCCGCCGCCCCGTGATCAAGCCCTCGCGCATGATCTCGCCCTGAATCTCGAGATCGCGCTGACGATCGACACCGGCGACGTCGCCGATGTCTTCGAAGGCGCCCTGCTCGTTGCGCGCCGCGATGACGTACGAGCCGAACATCCCGTGGCGCTCTTTTTCGGTCACCGCGAAGACCGCGCCGATCAAGGCGAGATCGAGCGTCATTGCTGGCTTTCGCTTCAGCCACGTGGCATCCCGCGAGGCGAGTCGGTAGCGCCCCCCGAGATCCTTGGCGATCACCCCCTCGTAGCCCTGCGCGCGGAAGTGCTGGTAGAGACGGTTGAGATCCTCGGCGTTGGAGGCGAGCTGCCCCTCGGCGAGGGCACAGGGGACGGGCAGAAAGCTTCCGGCGACGTTCGCGAAGAGCGCCTGCAAGCGTTCTCGGCGGCGCGACAAAGGCTGGCCCGTCCAATCCTGGCCATCGACGAACAGCAGGTCAAAGGCGGCGTAGCGCAGCTGGAGAGGCCGGCTGCGATCGCCCTGTACGAACTGGTGCACGTCGTAGACCGTCGCTGGTCGCGCACCGCGCGGCGTTGGAACGAAGCCGTGGAGCTCGCCGTCGATGATCGCCGAGCGGCAGGGAAGGCTTTGGACCGATTGGCTGAGGCCCGCGACGAGCTCCAACCAATCCCCACGGTTGCGGGTGTAGGCGCCGCAGAGGATCGCACCACGCGCGTCGCTCGACTTGTGGAGCATCAGGCGCACGCCGTCGTACTTGCGCTCGACCCAGACCGGAAAGCGCTTCAGCTCGTCGACCGTACCACCCGCTAGGGCGGGTCGAACCGGGACGAGCGGTTGCAGGCGGATCGAGCGCAGCCCCTCCTCGCCCTGCTCGCTCAGCCGTTTGGTCACTTCGAAGACATCGGTCAACGCCATCGCCTGCGTCACGACGTCGGCGTCCACGCCGAAGTGCTCGGCCAACATCCGTGCCAAATACGGACCTTGATACTCGAAGCCGAAGCCTCCCTTGCGCAGGAGAAGCTTGGCGAGGAAGTAGGCCTCGAGCTTGCCGCAGCGCAAGACGAGGGAGCGCAGGATGTCGTATTGCTCGGCGCGACGCTCGGCGGTGACCAGACGCAGCGTCTCGAGGACCTCCGCCGCCGTCAGCGGTGGATCGATGCGCAGCGACGGACGCGCTTCGGCGAAGAGGACCGCCACGTCACCGACGACGGCCAGCCGATCGAGAAACTCGCGTCGGCCGCGCAAGGTCACCGACATCAAGAGCCGCACCAGGCTGTCCCGCCGCATCGTGCTCGGTTTCCCGAAAAATGGATCGCCGAGAACGCAGGCGACCTTTTGTAGCGGGCCCAGGCCTATCTCTTTGGCGAGAAAGCGCTGCAACAGCGCGTCTTTCGCCGCCGTATCGAGGGGAGGATCAGAGACCACGCCGAAATGATGCGCCGCGCGCTCCGCGGTGAGCCCCGAGAGCGGCAAGAACAGCCCGCGACAGAGGCTGTAGAAGGGGATCGAATCGAGGGCCCCCTCATCGAGCACACCCGCCCGCTCGGCGGCCAGACGCGCGACGACGAACTGCAGGTGATGGGGTACGCCCAACACCTCGTGGAGATACGAGCCATCGACGCTCTTGCGCCCGATCGCCGCATGTAGCGCGGTCAACGAGCGGGTCTCGCGCAGCCAGGCGCGCAGATCGCTGTGCTCCACGATGTGCATCGTCCCGATTACTCTCCGCGCTTGGGTGGCAACGCGTAGTCGCTGGGCTGCGCGCTGTGGGGGATCAGCACGCCCGTCTCCGGGTCGCGATCGACCCGCACGGGATGCGGAAAAGTCGGCGTCGTGACGCTCTTGACCGCGCGGACAATGTCGATTCGATCGCGATAGTTCCCGCCCCACTGGGCCGCCATCTCTTTCGAGGTCAACGACAGCTCCTCGATCAGAAAGACCGCGTCGGCGGTGTGCATCAGCGCCTCGCCGCCAACGGGCAGGCCGGTGTCGCGGATCTGACCGATGCAGATGCAGGTCAAGCCCTTCTCGTGGTTGTAGGTTTTGAGCGCCGAGAGGTTATCGGCGGTGCGATTCTTGCTCGGATCGAGCATGTTCAGCGAGTCGATGACGACGAAGCGGATCCCCTCCTTGTCGACCAAATATCGATACTTGGTGACAAAGTCGTCCCACGTCTGGCTCTTGTGATACTGGCTCTCGAGGACGTAGACGCGCTCGAGGACCTGGGAGCGGAACTCCGCCTCGTCGAGCCCCGTGACGGAGCGCCCGATCTTGACCAGACGCGAGCAGAGATCGTCTCGCCCCGAGTCACTTCCGTCGTGGAAGCCCTCTTCGGCGACGATGAAGGCGACCCGCGTACCCGCGCGAGCGACGTGCGCCAAACCGGCGAGGGCCGTGCGGGTCTTGCCCTTCCCCGGCGGGCCGGCAAAGGCGATCGTGCAACCCTTCGGCACCCCGCCGAGCGCCGCCGTGCCGTCCTCGGAGAGGCAGAGATAGTCGAGCACCGAGCCGAGCTCGACAGCCTCTTGTGTCTTCTCGAGGACGTCGAAGAGCGCAGGCCGGACGATCTGGGCGTCGAGCCCCGGGTCTCCGTCGACGACCGCTGGCGGTGCCGAGAAGGGGATCGCCGCCGGGTCCATCCCCGGAAACGGCGCGCCTCCGGCCATCATTTGCATCATCTGCATCATCTGCAGCATCGGGTTGGGCGCGCCATACCCCGCTGGTGCCCCATAACCGGGCGCCGCCTGCGGATAGCCCGGCGCCCCTTGGGGGTAGCCTGGCGCCCCTTGGGGGTAGTAGCCCGGCGCCCCTTGGGGGTAGCCCGGCGCACCCGGCGGATAGCCCGGCGCAACTGGCGGGTAGCCCGGCGCCCCCGGCGGATAGCCCGGCGCCCCCGGCGGAACGCCCGGCGCCCCGTGGGGGTAGCCCGGCGCAACTGGCGCAGGCGGCTGCGGATGGCTCGGTTGCCCCGCCGAGCTCGGGTCCGTCGTCGGGGACATTTCTCTGTCGTCGTTTGCCATGATCGGTCCTTCCGGTCGAACGCCGTTGCCACTATCGACGGCGCGATCGTGCGATGCCCGATGAGTATATCATCAGCTTCGAACGCGTGCTATACTCGGTGCGATTCGCAACAACCGAGTGAGGAGAACCATGCAAATGCGACACGCTTTGGCGGCCGCCCTACTTGTTCTCATTTTTGCGAACAGCCCGGCCCGAGCGGAGGGCACGATGTTTGGCGGGACATTGAGCGGCGGGAGGATTCTGCGGGTCGAGACGGTCTACCCATACGTCGAGGTGGGCTACCACATCAAGGTCGGCTCCAGCCTGGAGATCACGCCCAATGTGTCATTTTTCTACGGCAATCCGATGGCCGTCGATGTCCCCGTGCTCGGCAACGCGCTCGGCTTCGAGCTGCGCTGGCAACTGCTGCAGAAGGGCAAGTTCGGCCTCTCTTTCCTCTGGGATTTCAAGTTGATGCTCGTCTACTGGCGCTCGTTCGGGATCGGGATCCAGATCGGCACGCCGTCGGTGGTGATGAACTATCGGATCATTCCGCGCTTCGCCCTGGTCTTCGGCTATCTGATGCCGATCGGGCTGATGATCAACACCCAGCGCCATCCGACGGATCGGTTGTTCCAGACCAACTTCTACGCCGCGATTCCGATCGCCTTCCGAATCGGCGGCGAGGTCAGCGCGACGAGCTCGATCTTCGTCAACTTCACGATCGACGTCGGTCCAGATATCATCCCGCGCAATGACTTCCCGACGATCCTTCGGGCGTATCTGATCGCGCGGATCGGCGTCGGCTTCCGCATCTGACGAGGCGCAACGCGATCTCGGCCAGGCGAGAGAGGCGCTCGCTCTCCCCGCTTTACAAGCTCTTCGAGATTTGCGATAAACGCGGTGGGTTTGCCGACTCGAACCAAGGAGGGTCGCATGGCTCTTTTGGCCAAACTACAAGAAGACATGAAAGCCGCGCTGAAGGCGGGCGAAAAAGCGAAACTCTCGACGGTGCGGATGCTGATCGCCGAGCTCAAGAACGAAGAGAAGCGGGTGCTCCGCCCCCTCAACGAGCAGGAAGAGCTCGTGGTGCTCGATCGCCAGGCGAAACGCCGCCAGGAGAGCATCCGGATGTACAAGGAAGCGGAGCGCGACGACTTGGTCGCCACCGAGCAGGGGGAGCTGGAGATCATCCAGACCTACCTGCCCCGTCCCTACACGGCCGAAGAGGTGAAGGCGCTGCTGCGCAAGGCGATCGCCGAGACGAACGCGCGCAAGAGCGATTTCGGGCGCGTGATGAAAGAGGTGATGCCCAAGCTCAAGGGGCGCTTCCCCGGCTCCGAGGTCAAGCCGCTGCTCGACGAAGTGCTCGCCGAGTACGACGAAGAGCCCGCCACTGGTGGGAGCGAGCCTCCCGCAGAGGGATGATCGACCGATGAGCGCGACCGGCGCGGAAAGCACCCAACGCCTGGTCTGGATCGACTTGGAGATGACGGGCCTGGACGTCGAGCGGGAGACGATCCTCGAGATCGCGACGCTCGTCACCGACGACCAGCTCTCGGTCATCGCCGAGGGCCCGAATCTGGCGATCCACCACCCCGAGGCGCGCCTCGCCGCGATGGACGAATGGAACACCGCGCATCACGGCGAGAGCGGCCTGCTGCGGCGCGTGACGGCGTCACCGATTTCACTGGCCGACGCCGAGGGGGCGACGCTGGAGTTTCTACGAGCCCACGTCGCCGAACGAACGGCGCCGCTGTGCGGCAACTCGATCTACATGGATCGTCTCTTCCTCAGACGGCACATGCCGACGCTCGAAGCCTTCTTTCACTATCGAAACGTCGACGTCTCGTCGATCAAAGAGCTCGTCCGACGCTGGTATCCCGCCGACTGGCAAGCCCCGGAGAAACGCGCGAGCCATCTCGCCCTCGACGACATCCACGAGTCCCTCGACGAGCTGCGCTTCTATCGCGATCGCGTCTTCGTTCCGCGGCCCTGAGCGATCGCCGCCGAAGAGCCGCCACGCCGTGTTCGCCCTCAGCGCGTCGGAACGGGATCGGACTTCGGTTTCGGGCGATGAGGTAACCTGCGCGGCGGAGCGCCCTTCGATGGTTTCCAGGTCGAACGAATCTGGACGTAGCGATAGAGCGGATGCGCTTTCGTGCCTAGCGGCTTGGTGCATCCCCGCGCCTCGAGCTCGAGCTCGCCGCGCTTCAATCCGCCGTCGATCAGGCGATCGCGCACCACGCGCAGGCGGCGAAGCGAGAGCGTCTGGCGCTGCTGCATCACCTCACGGCAATCGGAATGCCCGACGAGGCGCAGCGGCGCAACCTTCGTCTTCCGAAGCGACTGACGCAACCCAACGATCTGGCGGATGAACACGCGAAGCGTCCGCGCCACCTCGTCATCGAGGCGGGTGCTGTAGCGGCGAAACGTGACGATATGGGAGAGGCCGGGCGCGGCGACTCGACCGTCCCGCTTGGGCGCTCGTGCCGCGGCGCGGAGGCTCGAGAGCGATCCGAAGACGATCACGAACAGCGCCACGCCCACGACGATCGCTGGACGCACCGGGCGCCGACGCGTGAGCGGCAACGCCCCGCGGCGAGCTAGCCAGCGAGCTACAGCGGACAGAGGATCTCGGTGCACACGACCTTCCCGTGATACAGACACATGCAGCTGTTGCACCCATCGGCGGCATCGAAGGTCGCGCCCGTGGGGAAGCGCTTCCCCTCATAGGTGCAACCCATGTCGCACACCATCGCGGTGCAGACGAGCTGGCCGTCGAAGCAGGTGCATTTGTTGCAGCCGTCGACGGCCACGACGGTCTGACCGTGTGGTACCATATCCCCGCCGTAGACACAATCGCGGGGGTCCATCACGGGCTCGCTCGAGCATCCGACGAGCCACCACGGGACGAAGAGCAGCAGCAAGAGCCAGCGGTACGAGCGTCGCATACGCACCTCCCGGGGCTCCGTCGGCAGCGCGGGGAGCGCCGCAATGGCGACAGACCCCCTCGATCGCAGGATACGACAACGGCTCCTGGCGTGCATTGACCGCCGTCGCCCCGCGACATGACGTCGATCAATCGAGAGCGTCGACGGGCGATCGCCTTCAGATCGAGGAGAGCCCCAGCGAGAGCCCGCGCTGAACCGCGGGATTGGCGGCGAGTGCGGCGGCCCAGTCGAGGGCAGGCGTGCGCAGTAGCTGGCGAAAGGCCCAGCCGGCATAGAACGAGGGCAGAAACCGTAGGCGACAACGATTTTCGTATCGGGAAAAGGCCGCCGCCTCGCTCACGCGGCGATGCAGCACGGCGTCGAGGGCCTCCGCGGCGAAGATGCCCGATTGCATCCCCTGGTAGATCCCTTCGCCCGTCGCCGGGTGCGTCATCCGGCCGGCCTCACCGATGATCACCCGCCCGGGCGACCAGAGCGGGCCGAGGGTGTAGGCAAAGCGAATCGGGTGCCCCTGCCATTTGCCGATCGGCGTCGCGTTGGCGATGCGCGCAGCGTAGTGCTTGTCGAGGAAGCGCTGGAAGAGATCGCGGGCCTTCAGCCTCTTCTCGGGATCGTGGTAGGTGATGCCGATGTTCACGCGCTCGGCGCTCTCGGGAAAGAGCCAGCCGTAGAGCGGATGCACCATCTGGTCGAAGAGCATCTCGAGATAGCCGTCCTGAAACGGCACGCCGCGCCACCAACCCATGATCGTGTTGATCTCGTGTGTCGGCTCGTCGTTGATGATGAACTTCGAGTGCGCACCGTTGGCGATCACCAGGTGCTCGGCACGAACCTCACGGCCGTCGCGGGCGCGCATCCCGACCCAGCGTCCATTCTCGACCAGCGGCGTGTGCGCCCGAAAGTTGGCGACGAACCGCACGTCGAGCTCGAGGGCGCGCTGAAGCATCGTGTAGTCGAGATCGCGGCGCAGACAGACCGCGACGTCCATCTCGTCAGACGCGGGAAGGTACGCCTCGCGTCCTCCGGGGGTAACCAGACGCAGGCCGCGAATGCGGTAGGCGCGATCGGCGACACGCCCCCAGACCTCGAGCCCGCGCAATACCTCGATCGCCCGCGGTGAGAGGCCGCTTCCACAGGTTTTGTCGCGGGGAAAATCGTGCGCGTCGAGTAGCACGACGTCGCGGACGCCGAGCTGACCCAAATGGATCGCCGCTGCCGTCCCGGCAGGCCCGGCTCCGATGATCGCGATCGTCGCTCTTATCGTCTGTTTTTCCGTGTCGCCCATCTGCCTCCCCCTGCTCGTGCGGCGCGCACGTCCGGTCGAAAGTAGGCCCTGCAAGCACGGGATGCTAGCACGGAACATTTTTGTGGGGCAAGCCCCCGAAGATGATCGATCGATGTCGAGCCGGCTGGCTCAATGTTTTCCGGCGCGATAGTCGACGAGCAGCTGTTTGACCCGGGCGAGCAACGAGGCGGGAAAGAGAGAGCCGGAGAGCGCCCTGGTCGTGTCGTTGCACAGCGATTGAAAGGCTGATTTGGCGGGGGTCGTCACGCTGATCCCGTTTTCCTTCAAAAGGGCCAGCGACTTCCGATTGTCCGAGAGCACTTTCGCCCGCAGCTTCAGGTTCCAGCGCTGGTAGACATCCGCGACGACCTTCTGTTGCTCCGCCGTCAACTTGTCCCACGACGCCTTCGAGATCACCGCCGCCCCAACGCCAGCCGAGAGCGGCAATACCGCGAGGGATTTGACCTGGGTGTACCATTGCAGCCCGACGACCATCAGCGGCGTGGCGACCAGCGCCTGCAGCGGCCCGTCTTTGAGCCCGTTGAGCACGCCCGCCATCGGCATCTCTTTGGGCGTGCCGCCGCCGAGCTCGACCAACTTCTTCGTCACGCTGTCCCCCGGCTCGATCCAGACCGTCAGCCCCTTCAGACCCGCGGGAGTGGTGATCGGCGCCTTCGACACGAGGTAGCCGAACCCCGCATCACCCCAACTCAGCAGCTTGAACCCTTTGGCCAGGAGCTTCTTCTCCAGCTCGTCGGTGAGCTTGCCGCGCACGAAGTCGAGCTCCTTGGCCGAGGCAAAGAGCAACGGCAGCTGCAGCACCATCACCTCTTTCATGATCTCGCGCACACCTTCGGATGTCAGCACCGCCGCGTCGAGCTTGCCCGACTTCAGCTTGGTGACGACCTTCTTCTGCGTCCCCTGCAGACCATCTCCGTAGATCTTGAGCTTGACCTGTCCTCCCGTCTTCTCTGACACTTCGCGGGCCATTTTCTTGAACAGGCGATACCACGCCGATCCCATCGGCGCTGTCGTCGCCATCCGCAGCGTCGTTTCGGCCGCCACGACGACTGGAATCGAGGCCAGGATGCCGATCATGGCGATTGTTCCTAAGATTATCTTGAGGTTCCGCATTGTCGCATTCTCCTTTTCCGAGGTCCGATCCACCGCCGTTCGGGGAGCTATTGCTCACCACCGCGACGCGGAGCGGCGTCTCCATGTCGTTGGACGATACCGCAGCTCGTGTTATTCAGCCAAGCGGTTTCGGATCGCGAGAATAACTCAATGAGATCAATAATAAACCCACATGCGGGCGATTCCGGTGACGTGGTATGGGAGCTGGCCGAACTCGGACCGGCGATTCCCGATCGGGATCGCGATACCGAGCTCGAGCTGCACGCCCGCGTAAATCCGCCAGACGACACGGGGGTAGATCAGGAAGCTCGTGTCCTCGATGCTCCAGAGCATCACGATCTGCGGGTCGAGCACCTCGAAGAGCTCGCGATACTGAAAGGTGACCATCAAGTGGTGCTGGCCCTCGAAGCCCGTGCCGAAGAAGCCCGAATCGATCTGCGAGACGCCGATGCTCGGCACGTTCAGACCGCTCTTTTGGGCGATCGTGCGAAAGCTCGCCAGTTGCTCGAGGAAGTCGAGGGTGCGCACATAGTCGCGTCGGTCGAGACCCGCGCCGTTGTAGTAGTACTCGACGTTGACCATCCCCTTGTCGCCGAGGAACTAGAAGCGAAAGCCGGCGAGCAGCTTCGAGAAGAACCCGCTCTGATCGACGGCGGGCAGCGCGACGGGGAGGGGAAATCCAGCGGTCTTCGAGCGTATCTCGTCGAGCATCGGCAGCGAGCGGTCCTGCTGGAAGAGGAGATCGAAATGGAACTCCATGAATTTGGTCAGGTACCGCGAAATCGTCAGGCCACCGTAGTGTCTCTTGTCGGCGTAGGCCTAGAAGATGTTGATGTCACTCTCCCAGAGGTTCAGGTAGACCCGCGCCTGGTAGGCGCTGCGCGGGAACTTGAAGGTCGAGGGGAGCCCGTACTGCGTGTCGCGTTCCCAGACGGCCCAGGTCAACGAGAGCGTCACTTTGTCGAAGGGGAACTGGATTCCCGCGCCGTACCGCCCCTCGCGCTGAAGTGTCGGGTCCGTCGGGTTCTTACCCGGATTGAGCACGTCGCTGGGCGTGAACGAGAAGCCCGGGGAAAAGGCGACACGCTTCTTGCCGACCCAGAGGTCCACGTATTCGTGGGGAGTCAGCTGTATGATCGCCTCGTTGAGCTTGACGAGGATATCCTTGCGTTGGGTCGAGAAGAAGAGCGACGTGTCGGTGTAGAGCCGCAGCATCTTGAAGAACGTGTGATCGAGCTCGATGTTCCCCTCGAGCA